>JAKDLH010000001.1 GCA_030452945.1 Microlunatus sp.
CGCCGGAGCAGTCGGACCAGATGATGCTGCCCGATCTGGGGAAACGTCGCCGACCGGGACCAGCACAGCCGCGGGCGGGACCAGCACAGCCGCGGGCGGGACCAGCACAGCCGCCGGTGGGTCCAGCACAGCCGCGGGCGGGCTTGACCCACCCTCCGGCGACACCAGACCGAGCGCGATCTCCAGCTCCGGCTCGTCGCTGATCACCACCGGCAGATCGAACTCGCGGCGCACCAGCTCGGCGACGATCGGCATCCGGCTCGCCCCGCCGACCAGGGCGACGCCGACGAGTTGATCGACCGGTACCGGGTTACGGTTCAGCAACTGAGTGGCCATCGCCAGCCCGTCCCGCAGATTCGGACGAATCAGGGACTCGAACTCGTCTCGAGCCAAGGTCACGGTTTTGGAGAATCCCGGCATCCCGACGGTGACCGAAGCTTCAGGTGAACTGGACAGGATCTCCTTCGCTTGCCGGCAAGCCCGTCGCACCTCCACCGCCCGGGCCCGCGCCGCCGGATCGTCGGAGGTCAGCTCTCGTCCATGATCACCGAGGCTCCCTCCGACCAGCCGGAACACCGCCTCGTCGAAGTCGTCACCGCTGGGGTGCGGGGCGCAAATGTGGTCGATCACCTCGACCCCGGTGGAGGTTCGCTGGGCCAACGCCGCGGTACACGAGCCCCCACCGAGGTCGACGACCAAAAACTGAGCATCCGGTCCTGGGTCAGCCCTGGCCACCACCCCCCGCGCCGCCGCAGCGACGTCCGGCACCAGGCGGCAGTTGGGCAGATCCGCCTGCGCCGTCGCGCGAACCAGGCAGGAGCGTTGATAGTCGTCCCAGCCGGCAGGTTGGCTGACCATCGTGGCCGCGGGCGGCCCCCCGTGCTCGCGAGTCGCCGCCTCGACCACGTAGGTCAGGATCGCCGCGACGGCGTCCGCCGCGGCGACATGCTGGATGCCGTCGTCGAACGCCGGAAGATCGTCGGCCAATCGCCGCACCGGGTCGGATACGGCGCGGAAGGGATCACTGGCGGCTTGGGTCGACGCCTCCGAGCCCAGCAGGAGCGCACCGTCGGAAGTGACGTAGAGGACCGACGGCAACTCGACCCGCTCGGCGGCGAGCCGGAGGGCCTGAGCAGGCGCGCCGTCGAGCGACACGGCAGCGGCCGTGTTGGTGGCTCCCAGATCGATGCCCAGCCGGTAGATCATCCGCACCCCCTCACCAGGAGGCTCTCGCTTGCCTCACGATACTCGCGGCTGCACCGCGATCGTGACGATGACGTGGGCGGGTGCGACCGACCGCACCAAAGCGTCGAGGCGGTCGGTGTCGACATCGGCGACCGGTGCTCCGACGACGACGCGCAGGAGCGGAACTTCTTCGCCGGGCAACGGCCCGCCCGGGCTGGGCGACCAACGGGCGCCGCCGGACTCGCTGACCTCGACATCCACCCCGAGGGCACTCTGCAGCGCGAGCTCGATGCTGCGGCGGGTGCCTCGGGTCGGGTTCAACGACCCGGCCACGGCCAGCTCATGGCGCTGGAGACCGGGTTCGGTGCCGGGGTCGACGCTGAGCCCGACCCACTGCGCCAACCAGACGATCATGTCGTCGGGGGTGGTCGCCGGATCGAGGTAGTCGGCAAAGGTGTCCAGGGTCAACAGGACGGGCGCGAGGACCGCGTCGAAGCTCGCGCACAACTCGTTGGCGAACCGATCTTCGCTCATCATGGCCGGCAGCGTGTCCGCCAGTGGATGGGGTGACGTCAGCCCGGCCACCAAGCCCCTCATCGGGTCACCCGCACCTGGTGGTCGAAGGAGTAGACCAGAGCCGTGGGCGGCAGATCGATCCGCTCGACGGCGGCGTCCCGCCGTCCGCTGTCGGCCTCGGCGGGATAGAGCGCGACTCGCACCTCCCGGGACATGTCCACCCCGGGGATCCGCGCCAGGGCAGCGTGCACCTCGTGCGACTGGACCGAGCGCCCGAATGGCCACCCGGCGCCATCCGGGCCGCCGACCAGGGGGTGGTAAAGCTGATAGAGGGCCCGCTGTACCTCGGTCCGCACCTCTTGCGGGTCGAACCGCGAGCGACAGCTCAGACTGACGACCGCGGTCAGCCACCGGTAGTCGGGTGGCTGAACCAACAGCCGGGTGCCGACCAGACGACGCTCGTCGAGCGCGTTGCTGATCCGTTCCAGGATCTGCCAGGGCGGGTCGAGGTCGGCCCGCTCGATTCGCCCCGCCTCGTCGCTGGCTACGTGCGGCACGACGAGCACGCGGACCCCGGCGGTGGCGCCGGGCTCAGGTACGCAGGCCACTCGGGCGGCGTCCGGGGCGACGTCGCGGGCCAACTCCTCGAAGTCCTCGGCCGTCACCGCGCGGCCACGCGACCGCAGCAGCAGCGGACCACGGGCCTTGGCGTCGGTCAAGGTCTCCGGTTCAGCGCCGCCGATCGCCGGAGCGCGGTTCTCGACCCGGGAGACGTAGGGGATGGAGGTCTTCATCACCCGGACCTGGCCCCGGGCCACATTGCCGGCCTGGCCACCGCCGGTGCGGTAGCTGTCGAGTCGGATGATCGCTCCGGCCGGCGGCACGGCCCCGTAGCTGATCAACTCTCCGCCGGCGGCACGGATCGCCGGACCGAAATGCACTTCGCCGGCGTAGGCGTCGACCCGAAAGTGTCGATCGGACGGGCCGGACTGCGCGAAGTGCGCCACCTCGGTCCAGGTCTCCCGGTCCTCCCCGGCGAGCACCGTACAGGTGAGCGGAATGTCGGCGGCCACGACCGGCCGGCGACGTAACGCGAACCGTTGGCCCGGCGTTCCGTCGGAGCGACCGAGGACCTCTTCGCGAACGGTCTCGGCGTTGATGGTGGGAGCCGTACCGCCGATGGTGAACGCCTCGATGCCGATCACGGTGGGTGATTCGGTGTAGGTCGGCTGATCGGGCTGAGCCTGAACGAGTCGGCAGCGGATCCAGCCCGCCCGCTCCTTGGCGATCACCGACGTCTGGTGGTCGACCGGCACGTGGATGATCACATCGCCCGGCTTGTTCAGTCCACCGGTGTCGTCGGAGCCGAGATCGCAGGCCGACCAGCCCCCGCCGGTCCAAGCCTCCCAAATCACGGGTGGACGCCGTGGATCGACCCCTCGACCGGACACGGTGCAGTCGAGTCGCAGCAACACCGCACACGACCCGACCGCCTCACTCAGTCCGATGAGCAGGGCGTCACCGGCCACGGGGGCGGCGTTGAACGCCCGGAAACCCCCCCGACCGAGCGTCATCGTGGTGTCGACCGGCGGCGTTTGAAACGGTTGCGTAGCGGAGTGCGCGAAGGCGCAGGACACGATGGTGAGTTCGCGCGTGGTGCTGAAGACGACCGGATCACTGATGTCGGTCCGGGCGGTCGCGACCTGACTCTGGCCGCGGACGGTCACGTTCTGGGGTTGCGGGGCCGACAGCCAGAAGGTGGTTTCGCCGCGAGAGGCGGCTGAAGACCGCAGCTCGACGCCGATCAGCTCCAGGAACTTGACGTAGTGCAGGTCGGGGACCCGGTTGAGGCGGTAAATGAGCTGGTCGACCATCTGGGCGACGGCCTCGATCAGGGTCACCCCGGGATCGGAGACGTTGTGGTCGGTCCAGCTCGGGCAACGCTGTTGGACCAGACGCTTTGCGTCGTCGACGAGATCTTGGAAGTGGCGGTCGTCGAGATCGGGCGCAGGGAGCATCAGGCACCTCCGGTGACCAGCGGGCCGGTGACCGGCGTGTCGTCGTGACTGGGAATGACGTAGAACGGGAAGACGAGGTTCCGTGGGTCGTTGAGACCACGGATCTGGTAGGTGATGTCGACGTAGAGGCGCCCGGACTCCAGGGCCGAGAAGCTGACCGTGACGTCCAGCACGTCGACTCGCGGCTCCCACCGGTCCAGGGCTTGACGGACGTCGTACGCGATCTGCCCCGCGGTCGCGGACGTCGCGGTGTTGAAGACGTGGTCGTGGATCCGACAGCCGAACTCCGGGCGCATGGGTCGCTCTCCGCAGGCGGTGCCGAGGATCAGCCGGATCGCCTGCTCGATCTCGCGGTCCCGAGTGACCAGGGCGACCCCGCCGGTGGCGTCGGTGCCGAGCGGGAACGACCAGCCGGCGCCGACGAAGTCGATGCGGTCGTGGCCACGGGGCTCCAGCGCGGTCATGTCAGCCTCCGATGATCACGGTCGGACAGCCGGCGACGATAGGCGCGCCGCAGGCGGACAGGTCGCCCATCCGGGCGGCGGGCAGACCACCGATCAGCACAGTGACACTGCCGGGCGGGACGATCGCCGAGGGTGGATGTGGCGGTGTTCCGGGGAACGAGCACACGTGCGGAGTGCCGACCGTCGCCGCCGGCAAGCCGCCGATGAGCACGGGCGGAACTCCCGGCGGACCGATGACTCCGGGATGACCGGTGGGATCGCCTACGCGGGCTGCGGGTGGCATCGAACACCTCCTGGTTGATCTTGGACGGACTAGTTGATCTTGACGAGCGAGCCGCGGACCGAGCACATCGCACCCGCCTTCAGCTCAGCGTTGGAGCGACCCTCGATGCTGACCGCGGTGCCGACCAGGGTGAGGCTGCCGGTGGCCGAGACGTCTACCGAGCCCTGCCCGCCGTCGACCGCGACCCCGGAGCTGCCGTTCAGACTGATCTTGTTGCCTTTCAGCTCAAGATCGGCGGACCCGGAGTCGATCGTCACGCCCTTGCTACCCACGATCTTGATCGTGCCGTCGGCCTGGAGGGTGATCGAGGTCTGGGCTTGATCCATGATCATCGTGAGCTGGTCGCCAGCGGTAGTCAGCCTGAGCCCGTCGGAGCCGGAGGCGTCCACCAGGTCGATCCGGTGGCCGAGCCGGGAGACCATCGAGCGCCGGTTGACCTGTCCGGTGCTGCCATCCACGGCGGTGACCGGGCCCGCCGGCGGCGTGTCGACCCCGTTGTACAGCCCGCCGAACACCACCGGGCGGTTGACGTCGCCTTGCTCGAAGCCGACCAGCACCTCATCACCCACCTCTGGCAGCACCTGCCAGCCCCGGTCCTGCCCTGCCCCGCTCTGCACCGTGCGTGCCCAACCACTCACGTAGTCGTCTGAGAGCCACGGAAACGTCACCTTCACCCGGCTCTGCTGCTCGGGGTCGGAGACGTCGCTGACCTGACCGATGACCAGGGTGTGTGTCGATGGCCGGCGACCGCCTCCGGAGAGACCGAGCAACGTGCGGTCTCGTCGTCCGGTGACCGAGAACGCGGTGGTGTAACCGGTCAGTGGATCGAACCGGTGTCGCGAGGTGGTGATCGTGTACTTGCCGTCGAACGGCTCGCCGAGGCCGTCGATGCTCACGGCGGCGCCGGCACGGAGTTGGGGGTTGCCGCGCGCGGTGCCCTCGAACTCGGCGAAGGAGCTGCCGAGGTCGTCGGCCAGGGCCGCCGCGGACTGGTCCACCTCCGCCTGGGTCCGGTAGGGGATGTCGGTCGCGACGTGACTCGACGAGCCGAAGATCTCGGCCAGCTGGGCAGCTGTGGTGGCCGGTAGCTCGATCCGGGTCGAGGTGACCGGCTCGGTCGCGGTGAGAGGTTGCTTGGTGGCCACGTCCCAGCCGCGGACCTCGACGGACTCGACCTGACCGGCGGAGGTGAGTACGGAACGGAAGCGCAGCAGGTCGCGGCCGAGTTGGAGGGCGAGCGGCTCGGTGTCCTGAACGCCCCCCGCCGTCGGGGCGGTGCCGGCGACCGCTGGCGGAGTGAGTGAGAACTTCCCTCCGCGCACGGCGATCTCCAGATTCGTGGCCCGGGCCAACCCGGACAGGATGTCCCAGTCGGTCTGGCCGGTTTGGCTCAAATGCTCGTAGACGGTGGTCGTGGAGGTGACCTCCCCGATCTCCAGGCCGGCTCGCTGCGCGATCTGGGTGGCGATGTCGGAAGCGGTCATCTGCTGGTAGCCAGCCGTCCGGCGTCCCCGGAAGAGCCGGTGGGTCTGGTCGTAGCCGCGGATGACGGTGAAGGTTCCGCCGGTGTCGTACTCGGCCTCGAGCGCGGTGATCTCGCCGTGGATCAACGCCTGAGGTTGGGCGGCGGAGGCGACTTGGACGCTGATCTTGACCTGGGAGCCGATCTTGGCACTCAACTTGGTCAGCACCAGCCGGTTCGGGTCGCGGAAGCGGAGCGTGAAGGTGTCCGGGAGTTGCTGGCTGTCGTCGACATAGGCCGAGACAAGCAGGGGAACGATGTCGTCGGGGAGGGAGGCGCCGTCGATCTCGGCCAGACACGTGCTGGAGATGCTCATCGCGCCAGTTCCTCGGGTGAGGGGAGCAGAAGCACCGTGCCGGACCGTACCCGGAGGGGGTCGTCGACTCGGTTGAACTGCGCCAGTGCTCGCCAGGCGGCCGGGTCGCCGTACTCGGCAAAGGCGACTGAAGCCAGGGTGTCCCCGGCCACCGTACGGTGCACCCGTCGGACGTTCTGGCTTCCTGAGGTGGGGTTCTGCCGGAACGGCTCACCCGGCATCTCTTCCAGGCTCACCGAGCAGACAGCGCGGATCGGGGTACCGTCGGAGGAGAACAGGGTGAACTTCGCGCTGACCGAGGTGACGAAGGCGGGGAAGCTGGAGATCGAGCCCCAGTGCAAGACCACCAGTGGCGGTGAGGGTTTCTTCTGCCCGGCGCTCTCTTCGGTCGCCACACAGCACGACAGCAGCTTTTCCACCGCAGCCACGACCGAACCGTCTCGCGGTCCGGTGGCGTCGAAGAACATCTCCAAAGTCATCTTCGACGGTTCTGGACCGGTGAATTCCGGAGGGCCCGCCTTCTTGGAACCCTTAGTGGGTTTGCGTTCCCACTTGGCGGACTTGGTGATCGTGACTTCCTTGGGGTTGAACTGGAAGGTGATCACGCCCCGGTTGGCTCCGGGCTGTCCGCCGCCGTTGGCTGAGGGCGATGGGTCGTAGAGCGTCAGCTTCGCCTTGTCCATCTGCGGTCGACCCTTGACTCCTTTGCCGCCGCCAGAGCCTGCGTCGTCGGGTTTGCCGAGGTCGGCCGCGGCGGCTGAGGTGAGAAGAGCAATGGGCTGATTCATCGGGTCGTCCTGCTCACGCCGATCTGGGCAGGAAGCCGTGGTGGGCGAGTTCGACCGTCTCGGTGGCGACCTTGGGGCTGTCCGCGCTGAGGCTCGGGCCGGACCAGCGCACCGGGACCACCCCGTCGAGGTTCCAGGTCGCGACCACGTCTCGATCACCGGTCATGGCGGTGATGGTCGCTGTTTGCCGCTGCACCCCACTTGCGAAGCTGCACAACCACGCCGTCAGCTTCGCGCTGTCCTTTCCGACCGGGCGGGTGAGCTTGACGTTGCCGTACTTGATCCGGGTGGGAAGCTGCCAGACGAAGCCGTTGTTGCCGCCCTCTTCCCGCTGCTCGAGCACCACCTCCAGGCCCAGACCTTCGCAGGAATTGAACCAGCCGAGATCGTCGGAATCGATCTTGACGTAGAAACACACGCTGACCGCGGGATCGGAGTTGTCGGCCATATCAGGACTCCTCGATCTCGATGGGTGAAGCACTCGCACAGAGCTGCCAAGCGAGACCGCTAGACATCGCCGATCACCCCGGCTCGCTCCCGGTCCAGCCACAACTCGGCCCGCAGCCGAGCCGCCAGCGGCTCGTACAGGCGTCGGGCCATCTCGTCGAGATCGGCGGGGCCGGAGGGGCTGGCCGGTGGGGGTGACGCCGACGCGACGCTGCCCGCCGGCGGAGGCACGGTCTCGCCGGTGCTGGTGACCGCTTCAGGCGTCGAGATCGCGTCGCCGGCGGCCGCCAAGTCGGGCGCATCGTCAGGCTCCCGCTGCACCGGGGCGGCCGCACCGGACGCGGACCCGGCCAGAGTGCCGACCACCTGTCCCGCGTGGACGGCCGGGCCGAACATGCTGGCGAACGACTTGGCGCTCGCGGCTTCCGATCGTGGTTTTGACGGCGGCGCCGGAACCGAAGAAGCAGGAATCCCCGCAGCTCCGGGAATCCCCGAAGCTCCAGGAATTTCCCAAGTCCTCGAAACCCTTTGCGTCACCGGCAGGCCGACCATCGTCGTCCCAAACTCTGCCGAAGGACGGGGACCGGTCGGTAGCGATCGCCCCGCCGCCGGTCCGGCTGAGTGACGCTGCCCCGCGCTGAGCGGGCGAATCACCAGCGGATCCACCTGCCTCTGGACCGGCGCCACGGCGGGTGCGTGGACAGGCCCGCGATCGACGGCACTTGGTCGCGCGCCCGGCTCGGCCGCCGGCTCGAGAAGGTTGGGTACCCGGGCGACCACCGGAGCGACGTACGGGGCAGCGGCGGACGGCGACCGGGGCCGATCGCCCAGCGACGGCCCTTCGGCGGCGACCGGAACGCGCAAGGGGGCCTTTGGGGTCAGTGCCGTGCCGGTGGCCGGTTGGTGATCATGCTCGAGAGGGGCGGCTGGATCCGTCCGCGCCGGGGCAATGACGTGATCAGGTTCGGATGTCGTCGCCGGCGATGTCGGCGACGTCATTCCGATCAGGGGTGCGACCTCGGGTGTCGATACTTGTTCGGGGGGAGTCGCCGATGGGATCGGCTGGTCGACCACCGGCACGGAGCGGGAGACGATCGGTAGTCCGGTGACAGCACGCACGTTTGGCTCGGCCGCGTGGATCTTGGGAGCGAGCGTCCCCGTAGACGCAGTGGGCGTCCCCGTAGTCGGGGATTCGACACTCAAGACGTCGGCACTGGGCACGTCGGCGCTGGGAACGTCGGCACTGGGAACGTCGGCGTCGGAGACGTCGACGCTCGCGGGCTCGACGGCTGAGGCATCGCTCGTCGACTCCCACCGCACGGTGGGCAGATCCTCGGCGTCGGTCCAGGAGACCTGGCGCTGCACCGCGGCGGCGGTCCGACGAGATGGCTTGGACGCAACGGCGAACTCGAAACTTGAATCCGCGGTTGGGTGAGCATGGCTGGGCCGGGCCAAGCCATCGACCAGACCACCGACCGAGGGATCAATCTGGTGGGCGAGCGGCTGCAGGAAGCGCGGGTCATGGTGGGTCGCCAGACTGTCGGCGAAGTCGGGCGTGATCGCGACTCGTTGAATTGGGCGGCTCGCTGTGTGGCCGATGACTGGCACCTCTGGCCAGGCACCGTCCGGCTTATTCAGCCCCCGGGGAACAGGAGGTGGCGACGCCGGCGTGGATTCCCTCGACAGAGATTGGCCACGGAACCGGTCCAGCCAGTCGGGCCACCAACCCATCATCGACCTCCCTTCGGTGATCAGCTTTGCTGAATGCGGGTGTTGAGGCTGCTGACCTCAGTGACGAAGCGCTGCCGCTCGTGATGCTCGAGATCGAGGATGTCGTCGCGGGACCAGTGCAGGTAGTAGGCGACGTACGCGATTTCGGCGTAGAGCCGGTCGACCGCGTACGTCTCTATTCCCCCAGGCGGCCCCCGGAGACGTCGACGGCAAAGCGGTGCGAGCAGGACGGGCAGGTGAGCGCCGCGCGCGTGTGACCCTCGGTGTTGATCCGCCGGTAGAGATCCTGCAGAAAGGCCAGATCGGCCGCGAACAGGTCCTCCACCACTCCGGCGTGCACGTCGGTGATGGTCCCGATTCTGGTGATCACCCGCGCGAGTAGCACAACCGTCAGATAGGCCTGATTCTCCCGCACCCGATCGTCTCGGAGTGGAACAAGCTCGTCCCGCGCGGTCGCCAGCCGCATGCTGCCCTCGCGATGCACCGTGCCGTTGCCGTCCACGTAGCCTCGCGGCAGTACGAACGAGAACTCGGTGATGAACGGCTCGGGCCGGACGGTCTCGCTCGGCACGTCCCGGTCGGTGATCATCTCCGCCAGCGAGCCGCGCCGCATCACTCCACCTCGATGCTCTCGCAGGTCAGCACCAGCTTCTCCGACAGGTAAGAGGAATCGCCGGCCTTCAGCGTGCCGACCTCCAAGCTCTTCGGCCAAGCGTTGGTGAGCTTGTAGCGTTTGACGGCATTGCCCTCGAAGTCGAAGACGATGATCGCTCCGCCGCGACGCACGTCGGCCATCTTGCCGAACCGGCTGTCCTTGATCCACTTCTCAAAGCTGTTGTCGGAGGTCAGGCCGCGGGTCAGGGTCACGTCCGGGGCCTTCGGCCGGCCGGGCAGCCGGCGTAGCTGGTACTTGCCGTCGGGGCCGTTCTCCTTGAACTCGACCACATCCTGCTCCATCTTCAAGCCGGCCACCTCGGTGATCGACTTGATCGTGATGCCGTCGAACTCCAGGCCGAACGAGTGACCGACGCTGCTGTCACCTTCTGGAAGGGCCATCGGGCGTTCCTTTCTTCTGCTCTTCTGACGATTCAGCGTGGTTGATGGTGACTACTCGCTCACCAGCGAGGTGCCGCCGGAGAACTGGGCGAGACGGAAGATGACGAACTCGGCCGGCTTGACCGGGGCGACGCCGATCTCGCACACCACCTGCCCGGCGTCGATTCCTTCGCTCGGGTTGGTCTCGGAGTCGCACTTGACGTAGAACGCCTCGTCGGGGGTGCTGCCGAACAAGGCGCCGGCCCGCCACTCGTTGACCAGGAAGGCGGCGATGGTCCGCCGGATCTTGGCCCACAGCGCCTCGTCGTTGGGCTCGAACACCACCCAGTTGGTGCCGTTGAGAATCGTCTCCTCCAGGTAGTTGAAAAGCCGGCGGACGTTGAGGTAGCGCCAAGCCGGGTCGGAGGACAGCGTGCGGGCGCCCCAGACCCGGATGCCTCGTCCGGGGAACGCCCGGATGCAGTTGATGCCGACCGGATTCAGCAGGTCATGCTCGTTGCGGGTGATGTTGAGTTCCAGATCCACCGCACCGCGGACCACCTCGTTGCCGGGTGCCTTGTGCACTCCACGGGTGTCGTCGTTGCGGCCCCAGATGCCGGCGAGGTGACCGGAGGGGGGCAGGAACGCCAACAGCCCGCTGAGCGGATCCATGGTCTGCACCCACGGCCAGTACAAGGCGGCGTACATGGAGTCGTACCGCGCCTTGTCGACTCGCCACTCCTTGATCTGCTGGGCGTTCAACCCGGGCGGCGGATCGAGGATGGCGATCCGGTCGCCCATCAGTTCGCAGTGGGCGATCATGGCCGTCTGCACCGCTTGCACGGTGTCGAGGTCAATGGCGCCTTGCTGGTAGGCGCTCATCAGATCGGGCACACACAGCATGGTCACCTCGTCGACGGCCTCCAGACCGGCGAAACCCGTACGATCGGCGACATCGCCCACGTAGTCTTCGGCGCTGAGCCTCGTCGACGGCAGGGCGGCGGCGGCCGGTGGCGCCACCAGGGCGGTCTCGGAGTTGGGGAGCCGTTCCAGACTCCCGCTGGATGTCTCCTCCAGGTTGACCAGGGTGGAGGTCGTGTTGACCAGGGTGACGACGTTCTGCTTCCCACGGCCCAGCGTGGCACCGTCGAATTCCTCGGCGACCTGTCCGTTGCGTTTCACCACCACCTTGAACGCCTCTGCCGATGGACTGTCACCCCCGGGATCGGTGATCTCCACGCTGACCTCGCCGGGCTCGACTCCGGGGTCGATCGCGGTCGCCTTGATCCGGCCGATCTGTGCGGTCGGTCCCGAGGCGAGCTGCTTGGCTCGAGCGCTGCGGGGAGCGGGCCCGCTGGGTCCGGGATCTTGACCGATCCGCACGATGTAGCAGTTGCCGCCACCGTTCATGAAGTACCCGTACACGGACTGGGCCAGGTAACTGCCGGAGATGAAACCACCGAAAGTGGTGGTGAACTGGGTCCAGTTGCTGACCAGAGTCGGCCGGTTGAACGGTCCGGACTCGGCCAGTCCGACGAACGCGGCCACGGCGGTGCCGGCGCCCTCGAGGGGTCGGGCGCCGGCGGCGACTTCCTCGACGTACACCCCTGGCGACTGGTAGGTCGGCATGCTCGCTCCTCTGCGCGGTGGTGGTGTGGGGCGGTCCGCGGAACGCCCTGCCTCTGCAAGTAAGGGTCCGCCGTCGTGCTCGTTGGTGACACGTCCGCACGGACCCGCGCTCAGGCAGTACCGACTGCCCGATCGGGCAGGCTTACGTGGCCGTCTCGTCCTCGGCTAGTTCGTCGGGGGAGGCGTCGCGCTGGACGAACAGGCCTTGGACCGCGGCGTCGCTGTCCTCTTCGAGATCATCGTCGGAGTCACGCTGCACCGACGGGGCCGCAGTCGGGGCAGCCATAACCCGCTCGGCGTTGGCGGCCGCGTCCTGCTCGAACCGGTCGCCGGGATCGGACACCCGGATTCCGCCCGGGGCCGGGGCGCCGTCGACGGGGCCGGATCGCTGCTGAATCACGTGCGTCAGTTCGTGCGCGAGCGTAAGGCGACCGGCTTCGGATCCGGGATCATAGCTGTCCCGTTGGAAGACCACGTCGGACCCGACGGTGTAGGCGTGTGCGTTCACCGCGCTCGCTGAGGCGGCGGCCGCGGAGTCGTCGTGGACGCGGACGTCGCTGAAGTCGGCACCCAGTCGTCCCTCCATGTCGGTGCGGACTTCCGCGTCCAGTGGTCGGCCACCGGAACCGATCACGTCATGCACCGGCGAGGAACGGTCGTCCGGCGCCTGCTCGTCCTCGAGGAGCTGGGTGACCGCTTCGTTGCCGGCCAGGCGCTGTAAATCGAGCGCGCCGGTCGGGCTGAGAACGTCGAGCCTCCCGGCGGCGGCCGCACGGGCCTGGACGTCGGTCAACTCGGCGTCGCGCTCGGTGTCGCTCAGGCGAGACGCGGGGGGGCGGAGCGGATCGATTCGTTCGTCGTGAGGGTGCTCGCGCACGGCCGTGACCTCCGCTGGTGGGATCTCTGATTCACCTCGCAGCGTCCCACTCCAGTTGCCAGAAGGGCTAGGCCGGTCAGCGCAGATCAGCTTTCCCGATCGGGCAACGCATCCAACTTGGCTAGTTCTCAGGAACCCAACGGCCGGGCCGGCGCGGTGGTGCCGATGGCCAGTGCCCCGACGGCTAGCAGGGCGGCGCCCGCAAGTCCGCCGTGGTGGAGTTTGGCGGGAACCGGGCTCGGGATCGTCGCCGGATGTCCGCCACGGTGGAGATTCGCGAATCGGTGGTGGAGGAAAGCCCCACAGTGCGCTGGCGACAGGAGGGCTGCGCGAAAGAGCCATCTTCGCTAGCATCGCGGCGGTGACGACTCTTGTACTCACCGTGGTCGGTGATGATCGCGTCGGTCTGGTCAAGGCGCTGGCAGACGTGGTCTCCAGCAACGGTGGCAACTGGGAGCGCAGTCACCTCGCCGAACTCGCCGGGACCTTCGCCGGCGTCGTGCTGGTGACCGTCCCGGACCGGCGGGCTGAGCGCCTGCAAGCCGCGCTTGCCCCGCTCGACGGTCTGCTGGAGGTGTCGGTGCGTCAGACCAGCCCCGAGTCGGCCCCGGTTGCTACCCGTCACGTCAAGCTGGAGTTGCTGGGCAACGACCGGCCGGGCATCGTCGCCGCCGTCTCCGGTCTTCTCGCGCAGCACAGCCTCCGGGTCGCGGAATTTCAGACCGCCACCCGCGAGGCCCCGATGGCCGGCGGGCTGTTGTTCGAGGCGAGCACGATCATCACGGCCGACTCCGACGCCTCGCTTGCGGCGCTCCGCGCCGATCTCGAGCAACTGGCCAACGAGATCATGATCGACCTGTCTGTCGTCGAACTCACCTGAGCTGCGCGTAGTACCGGCCGAACTCTCGTTCCAGCACCAACCGTCCCAGCTTGCGGTACTCCTGCTCCACGGCGGTGATCACCTGTTGCATGGTGACCATGGTGCTCGCTCCGGCGGCCAGGTACGCGGCGGTGGTCGAGGCGGAACGGATGTTGCCGCCGGCCAGCTCGAAGGCCTCAGCCAGGAAGGCGAGATCCAGATCGTCGTCGATCGGCAGCGGTGGCGCGAGGCACCGTTCCCACAAGGAGCGGCGCGCGTCGACGCTCGGGGACGGGAAGTCGATGATCGCGTCCAACCGGCGGACGAAGGCCTCGTCGATGTTGGATCGGAGGTTGGTCGCCAGCACGGCCAAACCGTCGAAGGTCTCCAGCCGCTGCAGCAGATAGGCGCTTTCGATGTTGGCGTAGCGATCGTGGGCGTCCTTGACGTCACTCCGTTTCCCGAAGATCGCGTCCGCCTCGTCGAAGAACAGGACGGCGTTGACCCCGGCAGCCTCGGCGAAAATGCGCTCCAGGTTCTTCTCGGTCTCCCCGATGTACTTGTCCACCACGGTCGCCAGGTTCACGGTGTAGAGGTCGAGCCCGAGATCTCCGGCGATCACCTCGGCTGACATCGTCTTCCCGGTGCCCGATTCGCCGGCGAACAGGGCGATCACCCCCCGGCCCCGGCCACCGCCTCGACGCATCCGCCACTGAGACAGGACCTGGTCGCGGTGCCGGGCTCGGACGGTGAGATCGGTGAGCGCGCGTCGTACCGCTGTCGGTAGCACCAGGTCGTCCCAGCCGACCTCGGGCTCGCTCCGCCGAGTCAGTCGCTCCAGCCCGGCGGCGTTCTGCGCTCGCACGCCACGGCGTAGATCATCAGCCGAGATGGTCCCCTCGCCGAGCAAGGCTGAAGTCGCCGCCGTCTCCACCGCTCGGCGAATCTGGGACGGACCGAGCGCCAGGTGAGTGACCAGGTGGGTGAGATCCCGACTCGGGGCCGCCTTGCCGACTCGGTTGAGCTCCCTTGTCCATTGCTGGGTCCGGTCCTCACCGACCAGACTCGGTGCCTCGACCACGACCGGATGCCTGACCGACCACAGTGGATCCCAGGTCGCCGAGCCGCACAGCAGCACGGGGATCTCCGCCTCGGACAGGATCGTGATCGTCTCGGGGTGGCTGGTGGCGATCTGTTCGACCGGCCAGGCGACGAGTCCTTCTCCACGCAGCAAGGCCTCCCGCACGGCTAGCCCGGCGGCGGCCGGCGGATCAGGCGAACGAGCCAGGCGAGCGAGGTCGATGGTGACGGCGCCCCGGCCGTCGGCCTCCAACGCTCCGACGGCGGTAGCCGGCCCCGAGCCGGAGCCACGCTCCATCAGGTAGTACAAGCGAACGCCTCTGGCCAGCGCCTGGGCGATGCGGTCCGACCCGGGGCTGGCGAAACCGGCGATGGGGGTGATCAGGCCGAGCAGAGCGGGGTCGGCGGCGTCGTCGCCGAGCAGATGCGCTGTGACCCGGTCGGGGACCCGAAGTCCGCGGGTGAGCAGGGGTCGATCCGCGTCCTCGACGTTCAGCAGCGCGTGCCGAAGCAGCGGGCGACTCGCCTCCAGCCGACCTCGGGCGGCGCTGTCGAGTTCGCTCACCCCGGCCAGCTGCAGGGCCAACGCCACCGACGCTCGCCGCCGGGTCACGTCGTCGTTGAGATAGCCGTAGAGCCGTTCGAACCGGACGTCCAGGTCGGGCAGCATGGCGATCACCAACAGCTCGACGTCCAAAGCCGTCAAACTGGCGTCGCGTGATAGCCGCAGCAGCCGGACATCCGTCCCGGTCGCGATCTGGTCTGCGGCGTCCCGTTCGACACGATCCAGCCCGGTCGAGTCCATGATCACCGAATCGCGATCGGTCGAATCGAGCAGCCCGGTGACCACCTCCTCCGAGAGGTAGAGCCCACGAAAGGGATCGTCGGGATTCGGGTCATGGCGGCGCCGGGCGGCTACGAGTCGACGCAGCCGCTGCTCGACCAGCGAGGCTCGGCCGAGCAGGTGACGCAGCGAACCCGACTGGGCGGTCGACTGGGCGGCTGAGGCGAGGTCGCCGATCGTCACGTCGTTCTCGTGATCGGGAAGCGGCGCCGTCTCATCGATACCCGCCCGCCGGGTTCGAACTCTTGATCGGCGAGATCGAACCCCACCTGTTCAGCTCGATCCTGCTGACCGGTGTCGGTGAGGTCGAACAGCGGCGGCTCGGTCACCGCCGGCCCCACCGAGAACTGCTGACCAGTGTCGATCGGGGTGATCACCACCACGTCGATCGAAGGCTTGAGCTCACCGCCGAGGGCGGACCAAACGTCGGCGAAGCCTCGGTCCTCCGGCGGTGGCAGCCCGATGGTCAGCGGGACCGGCAGCTCGAGATCGCTCAGCGGGCCCGACAGCACGTCGGTCGGCAGCGCGTCGTAGCGGAGGAAGGTGGCCAACAGCGCGGACAGCATCTGGTGCTCGTCCTCAGGCCGCTGAGTCCAGGCCGTGACCAGATAGGACAACTTGAAGTGCCGGGGCGGTAGATGCCGGGCCACGATGCGGGCCTGGTCGTCGTAGGTGTTGAGCACCCCGCGGGTACGGCGTCGCAGGTCCTCGCGAATGTCGTACAGATAGACGTCGACGGTCGGGGTGGTGCGCCGCCCGGCCCACTCCCGGGTCGGCGCGTCGAACACCACCTCGACGTCACGAACGGCCGTATCGCGTTCGATCAAGGTGCGCAGCGCGGAGTCCACCTCATGGATCACCCGTCCAGTGTGGGTGCGCGACCAGCCTCGGGGCAGCTGCAGGTGAGCTTCGACGAGGGCACAGCTGACTGCCCGATGGGGCAGTCTCGCGCCGCTGGGGCCAGAACCGCTCTAGCATTCGATCATGGCGGACCCGTTGATCAGCCTGGATACCGAGCACGCGTTCGTGCAGCCCGGTGGGCAGGTACGGATCACCGTGACCGTCACCAACACCGGCACCCTGGTCGAGGGGTTCTGGCTGCAGGTGCTCGGACCGGCCGCCGCCTGGGCGGAGGTGGTACCGCCGGAGATCTCGGTCTACCCGCAGGCCGAGACCACAGCCGCCGTGATCGTGTCTCCTCCGTCGGACAGCAGTGCTGCCAGTGGTGTGCTGCCACTCGGGGTGTTGGCCAGCTCGACGCTGGACGAGACAATCAGCGCGGCGGCGGAGGCCGATCTCGAGGTCGGTGAGCTGAACGCCCTCCAGGCCAAGATCATCCCGGTCACCTCGACCGGTCGGTGGCGCGGCCGGCACGTCATCCAGCTCAGCAACTGGGGCAACTCATCCGCCCAGTTGCAGCTGGTCGCGTCGGACCCCGACGAGAAGCTCGGCTTCTATCTGAGTCCGAGCTACGTCGACCTGCCGCCCGGCGGGCTGGCGACCGTACGGCTGTCCGCGCGGACCAAGCAGCCCTTCCTGCGTGGTATTCCGGTCCGGATCCCGTTCCAGGTGATCGGGGAGCCCCTGGACTCCGACACACAGCCGCCCGCGGCGACCCCGTACGGTGACCCCTCCCGGCCGGTGATCGACGCCGCGCTGAACCAGAAGCCGATCTTGTCCAAGACGATCGTGATCCTGGCGGTGCTGCTGATCGTCGGTATCGCCGCGTTGACCGCCTTCGTGCTCACCCGGCAGAGTGAGAACGCGACGCTGGCCAAACGAGGCTCGCCGCCCAAGGGTGTGCTGCGAGTGGTCTCGGTCACCCCGGACACCGTCACGCTCGGCTGGGACGGCGTCGAGCTCGCAGACCGCTACGACCTGCAGCAGGTCGATCCGGCAACCCAGGACGTGATCAAGGTCGACCCGCTCGACGCGGCCCAGACCGGCACCACGGTCACCGGGTTGCTGCCGGACTCCGACGCCTGTTTCCGGCTCACGGTGACCCGGGGCGGCATCACCGGTGCGCCGTCGGATCTGGTCTGCACGAAGACGGCTACGGCCGTGACCACCCCGTCTCCTGCTCCGTCGGACGCCGCCGGCTCGGCTCCACCGAGCCCGCCGCCCACCGTGGCCTCGACCCCGGCCACGACACCGACACCCAGCTTCAGCCCCGGTGACCCCGTCACCGATCCGGTGATGCAGCAGAAGTGGATCGCCGTCGCGGCCGTGCTGCCGAAGTCCAGCAGGGCCGAGAGCGAGGCCGAGGACGTGGTGACCAACCTGGTTTCGGCGGGACTGCCCGCCAGCTACCTGGACAGCCAGTTCTATCCGCGAATGCTGATCCTCACCAGCACCCCGCCGCCGACCGCGCCGCCGTCCCTGGAGGAGTCCTGGATCGTGTTCGTCGGCCCGTTCCCCACCCAGCCCGACGCCGACGCGCAGTGCCCGATCATCACCGCGGCCACCGAGGATCCGTTCTGCGTCACCGCTCAACCCGACCCGCCCCAGTGATGGATTTCAACTGGGAAAGGTCATCAGCCGGACCTCGGTCAAGCTGATCAATGGCTTCGCGTCGGCCGGCGCCGGGTACGCCGAAGCGATTCCGATCCGCACCTGAGTCACCGTCGTGCCGCTGTCGGCATCGAGCGACTCCACCGTCGCGGTCTGTTGCAGCGGGAACGGCTGGCACGCCCCACCGTCGAAGCTGATCCCGATCACCTTGGGCTGCGGCTGCCGGTCGCGCAGCGGGTTGGTCTGGTCCAGACCCGGGTTGACTCTGATCTGCCGCACCCTCGTCGCGGGAAAGGTGAGGACCAGAGTCCCCGTCCCCGGGGCGGCGCCGCACTCGGACTCTCCGGTCGGAGCCCACACCATGGTCCACTCCGCGACCGTGCCGTCGACCGCCGCTGCCGGATCCGATCCCGGCGCGGTCGCCGACGGGGGATCGACCTGGGCCTGCACGCCGGCCACGGGCACATAGTCTTTGGTCAGTCGGTACCAGCCGCTCTTGGCCAGGCTCACTGGGTCCCGGCGCAGCAGCGCGCCGAGCCCGACGCACAGGGCGAGCACCAGCACGGCGATGATCACCCGCCGCCAGCGGTAGAGCGGCGGCAATGACCGACGGTACTCTCGCCGTGCTTCGCGGTCCCGCGCAGCCATCGCCTGCGGCGTCCAGCCGCTCCAGTCGGCGTAGGGGTCGGTGTCGTCATCGGCGACGAAGCTGTAGCCGCAGTGCCCGCAGTACCGACGGGTTGCCGGGTTCACCGTGCCGCAGATCGGGCAGTCGAAATCAGCGTATTGCTGGTCGGCGTACTGCTGGTCGGCATAGTTGTGATCGCTGTGCGCCTGCTCAGGGTAGGTCTGCGTGCCGACCGTGGACTGCTCCGCCTCAGGCCGGAGCCGCTGATCGGTCGGGGCCGAGATCGTCGGCCGGTCAACCGTCGATGCCTCCCGGCCGCTCGGCACCGTCGGTTCCGCGCTGGCATCTCCGTCCCAGGCCAGATAGCCGTTGCAGTTACGACAGAACTCGGTGCCCGGCGGATTCGGCTCGCCGCACGCTTCGCACACCAGGTCGATCGTGATCACCTCCGCAGTCGCCGCATGCCTCGCCAAGGTCCAGTGTTCGCGGTGATGACCGCGGGTGGCAAGAGGCGCACGCTCAGATCAGTCCCTCACGCATCGCGTACGCGACCGCGTGGGTGCGATTCTTCAGCTGCAGCCGGGTGGTCAGATCGTGCAACACGTTCTTCACCGTCCGTTCGCTGTAGCACATCCGGGAGGCGATCTCGCTGGTGTCGAGGCCGTCGGCGACCAGGCGCAGCACCTCGGCCTCTCGTGGGGTCAGACCGGTGAAGGTCAGCCCGCGAGGCGCCAGCACCTGCCGCTGGAGGCGTCCCACCTGCTCCAACAGCCGCCCCAGCAGGTCAGCCGGCACCTCCCCGTCACCGGCGGCCACCTTCAGAATGGTGTGCACCAAGGTGTCCGCGCCGGCGTCGCACCGGCGCAACAGGCCGGCCACCCCCGCCTCGGCGGCCCCGACCAAAGCCGCGTCGTCGATGACGGTGGCCACCAGCATCAACCGGGGATGGCCGTCCTTGCGCAGCGACCGCAGCTCCCGCGTGGTCGCCTCGTCGACGGTGTCGGTGATCATCACCGCGACCGCGGACTGCGCTGGGGTCTCGACGATCCTGATCTCCGGTCGCATCCGGAGCTGGGCGACGACGCCGGCCTGGGAGATCGGGTCGCGTGCGTGGACGTAGCTGGCAACGGCGGTGGACATGATTGGTGACTCCCTACAGTTGGTTCTCGACGGCGAGGGCATCGGGGAGGGAACTTCCCGTTGCCCTCCAGGGTCCACATCAGCCTCACGATCGGCTCAACGTGCGCTCATCGGTCGCTCAACGACGCCACGTTCGCCCTCTAGAGTGGGCCGGTGACCCGGATCGCCCTGCTCTCCACCTCCGACTCCGACCTGTTGTCCGCCCGCGCCAGTGGGGCCGACTACGGCTACGCCAATCCGGCCAAGGCGGACGTCGAGGAGTACCTGGGTCTGGCTCAGGCGGCGGAGCTGATCGTCTACCGGTTCCTGGGCTCGCCCCAGTCGCTTGATAGGGGCTTTGCCCGCCTCACCGAGCTCGGTCGTCCGCTGCTGGTGCTGGGCGGCGAGCAGACACCGGACGCCGCGTTGATGGAGCTCTCCACGGTGCCGATCGGTGTAGCGGCTCAAGCCCACGTGTATCTGGCTCAGGGCGGGGCGGAGAATCTGAGTCAGTTGCACGGCTTCCTGTCCGACACCGTGCTGCTGACCGGAGTCGGCTTCGAGCCGCCCGCCGAGCAGCCGGTGTGGGGCGAGCTGGCGCGGCCGGCGTTGGCCGAGCGGGCCGACGGTGCGGTTCGGCCGCGGGTAGGGATCTTGTTCTACCGAGCCCAGCAGGCGGCCGGAAACACCGGCTACGTAGTCGCGTTGGCCGACGCGATCGACGCCGCGGGAGGAGTGGGCGTCCCGATCTTCGCCAGCTCGCTTCGCGACGCGCCCACCGATCTGATCACCCATCTCGGCACCGTCGACGCGCTGGTGACCACGGTGCTGGCCGCCGGTGGCACTAGGCCGGCCACCGCCTCCGCCGGTGAGGAGGACGAGGGCTGGGACGTCCGGGCCCTGGCCGCCCTGGACATCCCCATGCTGCAGGGACTGTGCCTGACCAGCGACCGCGCTTGGTGGGCCGGCGCGGACGAGGGAATGTCACCGCTGGACGTGGCCACCCAAGTGGCGGTGCCGGAGTTCGACGGCCGGATCATCACCGTGCCGTTCTCGTTCAAGGAGGTCGACGCCGACGGGCTGCCGCACTACGTCGCCGATGCCGAGCGCTGCCGCCGGGTGGCCGAGATCGCGGTCAACCACGCGCGGCTGCGGCACCTGAGGCCCGGTGACCGCAGGATCGCGATCATGCTGTCGGCCTACCCGACCAAGCACTCCCGGATCGGCAACGCCGTCGGCTTGGACACCCCGGTGTCGCTGATCCGGCTGCTGCGGGCGATGCGCGAGCAGGGGTACGACCTCGGCGAGCCGGGGGAGATACCGGGCACGGGCGAACTGCCTGAGGTGGAGGGAGAGGAGCCCGACACCACGGCCGGCAACACGCTCATCCACGCCCTGATCGATGCCGGCGGTCAGGACCCGGAGTGGCTGACGTCGGATCAGTTGTCCGGTCAGCCCATCCGCATCCCGGCGGCCACGTACCGCCGGTGGCTCTGCGATCTGCCGGACGATCTGGTGGACAGCGTCACGCGGACGTGGGGCGAGGCGCCCGGTGAGTTGTTCGTGGACCGGAGCCGCGACGCGGGCGGGGAAATCGTCGCGGCCGCGCTGCGGGCGGGCAACGTGGTGATCATCGTGCAGCCGCCGCGGGGTTTCGGCGAGAACCCGATCGCGATCTACCACGATCCGGACCTGGCACCCACCCACCATTATCTGGCCACCTATCGTTGGGTGGCCGAGGAGTTCGGCGCGCACGCGGTGGTGCACGTGGGCAAGCACGGCAACCTGGAGTGGCTGCCGGGCAAGAACCTGGGCATGTCCGCCTCCTGCGGCACCGACGCGGCGATCGGCTCACTGCCGCTGATCTATCCGTTCCTGGTCAACGATCCCGGCGAGGGCACCCAGGCCAAGCGGCGGGCGCACGCCACCATCATCGATCACCTAGTGCCGCCGATGGCCCGGGCGGAGAGTTACGGCGACATCGCCCGGTTGGAGCAGCTGCTCGACGAGTACGGGAACGTGGCGGCCATGGACCCGGCCAAGGTGCCGGCCCTGCGAGGGGAGATCTGGACGCTGATCCAGTCCGCCCAGCTGCATCTGGACCTGGGTCTGGATGAGCGCCCCGGTGACGACGAGTTCGACCAGTTCGTGATGCACGTCGACGGCTGGCTGTGCGAGATCAAAGACGTACAGATCCGCGACGGGCTGCACGTGCTCGGCCAGGCGCCGGTCGGTGACGACCTGGTCAACCTAGTCCTGGCCATCCTGCGCGCCGGCCAGGTCTTCGGCGGTCAGGTCAACGGCGTGCCCGGGCTCCGGGTCGCGCTGGGTTTGCGCTCCGAGGAGCGCACCGAGACAGATGCCGTCGAGCAGGTGGCCCGGGCACTGGTCGAGGCCGTCGCCGGCACCGGCTGGCGGACGGAGTCGGTCGACGACATGATCATGACGGTGCTCGGCACTCTCAATCCGGCGGTGGCGGCGTCGCTGCGGTTCGCCTGCACCGAGGTAGTCCCCCGGCTGCGCCGGACCAGCGGCGAGATCGACGCGGTGCTGCACGCCCTGGACGGGGGCTATATTCCGGCCGGGCCCTCCGGATCGCCGTTGCGCGGCCTGGTCAACGTGCTGCCCACCGGCCGCAACTTCTACTCCGTCGACCCCAAGGCGATCCCGTCCCGGCTGGCCTACCAGACCGGTCAGGCGATGGCGGAGTCCCTGCTGCAGCGTTACTTGGACGAGACGGGCGCCTACCCGAAGTCGGTGGGCCTGTCGGTGTGGGGGACCTCGGCCATGCGCACCTCCGGCGACGACATCGCCGAGGTGCTGGCCCTGTTGGGTGTGCTGCCGACCTGGGACGAGATGTCCCGCCGGGTGGTGGACCTGGAGATCGTGCCGCTGGCCGAGCTGGCGCGGCCCCGGATCGACGTCACCGTACGGATCTCCGGCTTCTTCCGGGACGCCTTCCCGCACGTGGTGGCGATGCTGGACGACGCGGTCCGGCTGGTCGCTGCCCTGGACGAGCCCGAGGAGGACAACTACGTCCGGGCCCACACCCGGGCCGACCTGGCCGCCCACGGTGATCATCGTCGGGCCACCACCCGGGTGTTCGGATCCAAGCCCGGCTCGTACGGGGCCGGCATCCTGCCGCTGGTGGAGTCGGGCAACTGGCGCGATGACAGTGACATCGCCGAGGTCTACACCGCGTGGGGCGGCTTCGCGTACGGGCGCGATCTGGACGGCGTGCCGGCCCGGGAGGATCTGCAGGCCAACTACCGCCGGATCAGTGTGGCGGCCAAGAACGTCGACACCCGCGAGCACGACATCGCCGACTCCGACGACTACTTCCAGTATCACGGCGGCATGATCGCCACGGTCCGGGCGCTGACCGGAGCCGAACCGAAAGCGTACGTCGGCGACTCCACCACTCCGGAGTCGGTTCGCACCCGGACGTTGAGCGAGGAGACCGCTCGGGTCTTCCGGGCCCGAGTGGTGAACCCGCGCTGGATCGCGGCCATGCAGCGGCACGGCTACAAGGGGGCGTTCGAGCTGGCGGCCACGGTCGACTACCTGTTCGGTTTCGACGCCACCGCCGGGGTGGTGCAGGACTGGATGTATGAGCAGCTGGCCAACTCCTACGTGCTGGACAAGGAGAACCAGGATTTCCTGCGGCACGCCAATCCGTGGGCGCTGACCGGGATCGTGGAGAAGCTCAGCGAGGCCGCTGATCGCGGACTGTGGGCCGAACCCGACCCGGAGACCATGACGGCGTTGCGGCAGGTCTATCTGGACGTCGAGGGCGACCTGGAGGACCGGGCGTGAGCCTTGATCTGGCTACGCTGTCGGCCGACGTGATCGCGTTTCTGGCCGAGCGGCACCTGGCCACCTTGACCACCCTGCGCGCCGACGGGAGCCCGCACGTGGTTCCGGTCGGGTTCAGCTACGACCCGGCGACCCAGACCGCCTGGGTGATCACCAGCGGCGACTCGGTCAAGGCCCGCAACGCCGGCCGTGCCGGGGCGGTGGCGGCGCTCTGCCAGGTCGAGCGTGCCCGCTGGCTGACCTTGAGTGGGCCGGTGCGGGTGGACCGCGACCCGGCGGTGGTGGCCGAGGCTGAGCAGCGGTACGCGGCTCGCTATCGGCAGCCGCGCATCAACCCGAAGCGGGTGGCGTTGATCGTGGCTGTGAACCGGATGCTGGGCTCGAGCCGACTCTCCTCCTCCCCGACTTCTGTCGTGCTCACCTGACATAGTCATGCCGGCGCGATCGAAGTCGTCATCAACCTGTCCCGCTGCTTGACCACCTCCAACAGTGCCACCAGGGTAATCATCAGCAGTGCCGCGATCACCAGAGTGAACGGCAGCAAGGCGCTCAGCCCGATCGCGACCGCCAGGCCCACCACCCCGACGTTCGCTCCGGTGGGCAGATTCCTGCGGAGCGACAGGGCCCAGATGCCCAGCACGAACAGCGCCACCGGCACGGTGGTGGTGGCCGCGGCGACCACGCCGCTCAACTCCGTAGCGTGGGTGTCGTAGTCGATCGCTACCTCGACGCCCGCGGAGAAGGCCCCGGCCGCCGCGAAAATGACGTAGTGGCCGTAGCCGAAGATCAAAGTGCTGCGCAGGTCCGCGATCTGGCTGTGCATCGGTCGCCAGAAGTAGGTCCACCACATGCCGGCGGCCAGGATCAGTCCACAGGCCGAGAGCAGCAGCAGCGGCGGCAACTGCTCGCTGTGCGCGATGGCGTCGATGATCGCGTTCGTCGAGGCGAGGATGGTCTCCCCCAACAGGATCAGGGTGAACAAGCCGTACCGCTCGGTGATGTGATGCCGGTGCCAGGGCGTGCTGTGGCGCCGCTCGGCCAGGATCGGGATCGACACCTCGGCGACGATTAAAACAAGGACGCTGATCAGTCCGAGGGACTCGGGCAACCGCAGCTGAAGCACCCAGAGGATCTGGAGCGCGGTGATCCCGACGGCGTAGCGGAGGGCGGTCGAACGCAGTTCCGGTGCCGACTTGGCGGCCCGGAGCCACTGCGCGACCATGGCCAGCCGCATGACGACGTAGCCGAGGATGACCACCGTGAAGTCGCCCTCGAGCATGGCCGGGGCCGCTCCCGCCGCCATCACCAGGGCCCCGGCCATCTGGATGATGGTGGTGACTCGGTAGAGCCAGTCGTCGGTGTCGAAGCTGGTCGCGAACCAGGTGAAGTTCATCCACGCCCACCAAACGGCGAACATCACCAACAAGTACGCGCCGACTCCTGCGACGATGTGCTCCTCGGCCTCCAGGTGATGCAGGTTCGCCGAGGCCACCGAGACCGCGACCACGAAGACGAGGTCGAAGAACAGCTCCAACGAGCCGGCGGTGCGATGGGATTCTTCTGGATCGCGCGGTGTCATCCGCACGAGTCCAAGCCGACTACTGAGGGTGTGGGTGCTCTCGCTCCCAAATTCTTGGCTCGTGCTACTGCTCCGGTTCCACGTGGGTGGGGTCGAGGACGCGCTGCAAGAAAGTCCGGGTCCGCTCGTGCTGGGGCTCCGCGATCACCTGTTCGGGCGGTCCCTGCTCGACCACGAAGCCACCGTCCATGAACAGCACTCGGTCGGCGACCTCTCGGGCGAAGGCCATCTCGTGGGTGACCACCATCATCGTCATCCCCTCGTTGGCCAGTCGGCGCATCACCGCCAAAACGTCTCCGACCAGTTCCGGATCAAGAGCTGAAGTCGGCTCGTCGAACAGCATCAGGTCGGGATCCATCGACAAGGCCCGCGCGATGGCGACCCGCTGCTGCTGACCGCCGGACAGCTGGGCGGGATAGGCCTTCTCCCGCCCTTCGAGACCCACCCGCGCCAAGGTGTCTTCGGCTTTAGCCCGGGCCTCGGCCGCGCTCCGTTTGAGGACGGTCCGTTGTGCGATCGTGCAGTTGTCCAGGACAGTCAGGTGGGAGAACAGGTTGAATTGCTGAAACACCATGCCGACCCGACTCCGCACCCGGTCGATGTCGCAGTCCGGATCGGTGACGTCTTCGCCCTCAATAAGGACCTTCCCGTCGGTCGGCTGCTCGAGCATGTTGACGCACCGCAGCAACGTGGACTTGCCCGAGCCGGAGGGACCGATGACGCAGACGACCTCACCCTTGCTGATGGTGGTCGAGATGTCCTTGAGCACCTCCACCTCGTCGAAGGACTTCTTCAGGTTGTTTACCTCGACGACCACGCTCGGGACCGGGCTGGAGTCCCAGCTCTGCGACTCATTCATCGCGCCCTCTGCGCCCGTGACTCCATCCTCCGGACGAGGAAGGAGAGTGGCAGAGTGATCACCAAGTAACAGAGTCCGGCGATGACCAGGGGGGTGAGATTCGCGTTGGTCTGCGCCAGGTCGCGACCGTACTTGGTCAGGTCGTAACCCCCCGCGGACAGGCCGATGATGTAGACCAGGGAGGAGTCCTTGACCAGCAAGATGAGTTCGTTGGTCAGCGGCGGGGTGATGATGCGGAAAGCTTGCGGGAGCACGATCTTCCGGTTCGCGATACCCGGCGGCATGCCCAGTGACCGGGCCGCCTCCACCTGTCCTTTGGGCACCGCCTGGATTCCGGCGCGGATGGTCTCGGCCATGTAGGCCGCGGCCACGATCCCGAGCGCGAGCCACACCACCCCGTACGTGCCGAACGGAATCTCCAGGCCCGGAAAAGCCAGCGGCAACAAGCCGAAACCGAGCAGGACGACGATGGCCGGGAGACCCCGGAACAGCTCGATGTAGATGCCGGCCAACCACCGGTAGGGGGCGACTTGGGACAGGCGCATCAGGGCCAGCACCGTGCCCGCCGTCAACCCGAGGACGAAGGCGCCCGCCGTGTAGTAGATCGTGTTCAGCAGGGCGTGTCCCAAGCCCTGGGTGAGCGTGTCGATGACCAGGTCGCCGCGGAAGAAGACCTTGAGGATCTGGCGCGGATCCGACACCGAGATGAGCACGATCAGCACGATGATGAGAAAGGCGTACTGGGCCCAGCGAGCCCGCTGGGCCCGTTTACGCGGTGACATGCGGCGACGGGGTGCCTCGGTCGTCGACGAGGTGGTCGCGGTGCTCATCGCGGCTCTAGCCGGCCGGTGTCGGCAGGACCTCCGGCTTGGCGCCGAACCACTTCTCGTAGATCGTGGCGTAGGTGCCGTCCTTGATGGCCGCACTCAACTGCTCGTTGAAGACATCCATCAGCTTGGTGGCGTTCTCGTCGTCCTTTTGTCCGATAAAACCGTACTGCTCCCCGGTCTCGAACTCCTTGGCCACCGCTAGATCAGGGTTGTCCTTGACGAAGTCCAACAGGGGGCCGTTGTCGTTGATGATGGCGTCGACTCGGCCCGACTGCAGACCGGTGAGCTCGGTTGGCAGGTCGTCGAAGACGATGATCTGGTAGCCGTTGTCAGCCTTGTTCTTCTCCGCGTAGGCCTGCCCGGTGGTATCGGTCTGTACCCCCAGCTTCTTGTCTCGGAGTCCGGACAAATCCGTGATCCCGGAGTCCTTCTTGGTGAGCAAGGCCTGGGTGGCGGCGAAGTAGTTGTCGGAGAAGTTCACGGACTGCTTGCGCTTGTCGGTGATGGTGATGGCGCCCATGCCGATGTCACACTTCTTGGCCGCGAACACCGCGCCGGACGTCATCGAGGCGAAGTCGATGTCGACGATCTTGGTTTCGACACCGAGCTTCTTGGCCGTTAGATCGGCCAGGTCGACATCGAAACCGACCACGTTGCCGCTGTCGTCTTTGAACTCGAACGGCTTGTACGACAGGTGCGTGCAGACCGTCAGGGCGCTGGGATCGACCAGCTGGACACCCCCCGTCGCGGTCGCCGGAGCCGCGTCGCCGGAATCCGATCCGGAGCTGCATGCCGGCAAGGCGAGAAGGGCACCCGCCGCGACCAGCCCGATCACTCCCCGAGTGTTCAAGCGGAACTTCATCACAAAGCCTCCCGATCGACAGGCCAGTGACTCTAGCAACGAACTCTCAGGAGAGTGGCGCACCCACGCGGTTGGAGCGAAGTGCGTACACATCCATCACCCAGCCCCGACGCGCCCGGGCCGCGGCCCGCCGCTGGCGGATCTCGTCGAGCATCTCGCCCAAGCGGCCGCGGACCAGGGTCTCATCGGCCAGTCCAAGCTGGGCGCCCCAGGCGATCTCCAACTCGGGGAAGCGCTCGAGCAACGCGGCGCAGGCGAGATCGGCGTCCAGCATCACCACCACCGTCCCCAGGGCTGGATCGAACTCGTCGACCAGCCGGCGACCGGTGGTGAGGTGGATGGGTTCGCCGACCCCGTTCAGGATCATCTGGTGCCGGGCCGCGAGCAGCTGGATGCTGCTGATCCCGGGGAGGACCTCGACGATCAGGTCCATTCCGGCCGAGCGGATCTGCTCGACGATCCGCAGAGTGCTGTCGTAGAACGCGGGATCACCCCAGACCAGGAAACCGACCGTGCCGCCGTGCGGCAGCTCGTGCGCGATCACCTCGGCGTAGGCCCGGGCGCGCCGAGCGTGCCAGTCGGCCACCGCCTCGCGGTAGCCGGTGGCGTCTCGGTCCCGCGCCGGGTCGGCGATCTCGATCACCCGGTAGTCGGGTCGGGTGATCACCGCACGACAGAGATCGGTCCGCATCACGGCCAGGTCGCGGGTGTCGGACCGCTTGTCGGCGACCAGGAACACGTCCACCCGGTTGAGCGCGGCTATGGCCTCGCCGGTCAGCTGAGTAGGACTGCCGCTGCCGATGCCGACGACCAGGACGGTAATCATCGACCGGCCCGGGTCCAGCTCAGCAGGCGATCCAGGTCGAGATGCTCCTCGACGACATCGGCCACGCTGGCGATCATCGCTTCTCGACGGTCGGCGAAGTCTGGACTGTCCGGGCGCGGCCGCCAGTCGGAGCCGGCGGCCTGGGCGACCTCGGCCAGCCAGCAGCGCCGGAAGCCGTCGTTCTCCAAGGTGCCGTGCCACATGGTGCCCCAGGTCTGAGCGACCCGGTAGCCGTCGAGGAACGGCTCTCCGCCGGACCCGGGAAGTGGTTCGGCCGCCCCGTGATGGATCTCGTATCCGTGTACCGGGTACCCCGACCAGGTTCCGTTCGGTCGGCCGAGGACCTTGGCCGGGCCGAACGTGATCCGGATCGGCAACAGAGCAAGTCCGTCCACGGTGCCGGTCTCGGACTCGACCGGGTCGTGAATCCGGTGGGCCAGCATCTGGTAGCCGCCGCAGATCCCCAGCACCGGCCGAGCACGTCGGGCCCGGTCCACGACGGCGTCGCCGAGACCGGTGTCCCGCAGCCAGGCCAGGTCCGAGACGGTGGTCCGGGAGCCGGGCAGCACGACCAGATCGGCTTCGACCACGATCCGTGGATCTGTGGTGACCAGGACGTCGACGCCGGGTTCGGCGGCGAGCGCCTCCACGTCGGTGAGGTTGGAGACGCGCGGCAGCCGAACCACGGCGACCCGCAGGCGATCACGATCCTCGGAGATCCGCGTCGACGCGCGCCAGGCACCCACCTCGAGGGTGTCTTCGGCGTCCAGCCACACGCCCGCGAGCCAGGGCAGCACTCCCAGGCAGGTCATCCCGGTGCGCTCGCTCAGCATCTCCAACCCCGGCTGAAGAACCTCGAGGCCACCGCGGAACTTGTTGATCACGTAGCCGCGGACCTGGGCCCGGTCGGCGTCGGTCAACAGGGCCACCGTGCCGTACAGGGAGGCGAAGACCCCGCCGCGATCGATGTCACCGACGACCACCACCGGCAGGTCGAACCGTCGGGCCAGTCCGAGGTTCACGTAGTCACCGGTGCGCAGGTTGATCTCGGCCGGGGAGCCGGCGCCCTCGCAGACGATCAGTTCGTGCTCGGCGGCCAGTTCCTCGTATGCGGCGAAGGCGGCCTGGGCCAGGGCGCCCCGCCCGGTCGCGTACTCACCGGCGGCCAGCGTCCCGTACGGCTGACCGCGCAGCACCACGAAGCTGCGCCGATCCGATCCCGGCTTCAACAGGACCGGGTTCATCGCCGAGGTTGGCTGAACTCCGGCAGCTTGCGCCTGTAGATATTGAGCGCGACCGATCTCGGATCCGTCGGCGCAGACGGCTGAGTTGTTGGACATGTTCTGCGCCTTGAACGGGGCGACGTCCACACTCCGGCGCTGCAGGGCCCGGCACAGACCAGTCACGACCAGCGACTTCCCGGCGCCGGAGGAGGTGCCGGCGACCAGCACTCCGCTGGCCCTGCCGCAATTCACGCCGTCCCGCCCGGCGCTGGCTCCGCCTCGATCGGGCACCGGGGGAGTCTAGGTGATCGGTGCCTGCGCCGGCGGCGCCGACTCGGTGGCGTAGCCGCAGCACCCGGAAGGTGCCTGGCTGGATCTGCACGGCCGCGATCCCGGCCAAGATCAACACGCCACCGACGACCTGGATCGAGGCCGGAATCTCGCCCAGCAGCAGGGCGGCGAAGGCCACGGCCAAGATCACCTCGGACAGGGCCACGAACGACGCGATCGAGCTGCCGAGGCGTCGGACCGCCTCGATGCCGGTCAGGTAGGCCAGCGCCGCGGTGATCAGAGCCAACCCGATGATCGGCAACCACCAGGGCACGGTGTGGGCGGCGATCGTGGCCGAGCCGGCGGAGGCAGCCAGCGGGACGATGCCGATCAGACCGGCGAACAGAAGAACGGCAGCCCCGACGCCGGTGCCGGCCGTGGCCAGCAGCAGGGCCGGCGGGCCTCCCGCGCTGTGGTCGGACATCAAGAAGTACACGCACAGGCACAGCGCGGCTCCCAGACCCCAGGCCACACCGACGAGGCTGATCTGGACGTCGCCGGTCAGGTCGAGGACCAGGATCAAACCGGCCACCGCCATGGCCGCCCCGACCAGCTTGCCGGCGGTCGGGCGATCCCCGCTCCGCCACCAGTGCCAGCCGATCAGCAGCACCGGAGCCAGGTACTCCAGCAGCAGGGCCACGCCCACCGAGAGGTGCTGCACAGCGCTGAAGAAGCACAACTGGGCCGCGGCGACGGCGACCACACCGTAGGCGACCATCCGGCCGGTGGTGCGACCGGTGGGCAGGCCGATACGCCGGAGCAGCAGCAGACACGGAATGAGCAGAGCCAGGAAGGCGCCGCCCACCCGAGCTGCGACCAACGCCGCGGGGGACCAGCCGGTGACCAGCAGGCTGCCGGCCAACGATCCCGACAACCCGAACGCTGCCGCCGAGCACATGGCAATAGGCAGACCGGTGCGCACGTCTAAGGTGGAGGTGCCGGTCGCTGAAGCGCGGGTGGTGAGCGTAGTGGTCATGGTCGTTCCTTGTCACGGGTGAAGCGGTATTACACCAGTGACACTACGTGGGGAGGTGTCACCAATCAAATGGTCTTCACCCATGACACAGAGGTCTGGATAGAGCAAGCCACGGCCCTGGTCAACACCCTCGATTCCGACGGTGTCGACGAGTTGGCCGAGCCCGCGGATCTCCAGGTATTTCTGGAAAGTCATCCCTACTTCGGGCTCGTGGCCGAGACCGAGGACGAGTTGGCCGAGGTGCGCGAGGTACGGAGCCAACTCGGCCGACTCTGGCAGGTGGCCGATCGCGACGACGCCGTCCCGATCGTCAACGAGATCCTCACGACCGCCGGGGCCTGCCCGTTTCTGATCCGGCACGACGGATGGGACTGGCACCTGCACGTCACCCCGACCGACGCCCCGTTGGCGCGGCGGATGGCGGCCGAGGCGGCGATGGCCTTCCTCGAACTGATCCGCGCCGACGACTGGGAGCGGCTCAAGACCTGCGCCGGTGAAGGCTGCGGCAACGTGCTGGTCGACTTGTCGAAGAACCGATCAAAGCGCTACTGCGACGCCGGCAACTGCGGCAACCGGGCCGCGGTCGCGGCCTACCGGGCCCGGAAGCGGGCGCAGTGAGCCGGGGCCTGGGGGCCTCGGCCCGCTCGGCGGTGCCGCCGTTCGCGGTGATGACGGTGCTGCAGCGGGTCGCCGAGCTCCGGGCCAGCGGTCAGGACGTGATCTCCCTCTGCGCCGGAGAGCCCTCGCAGGGTGCCACCTCCGACGTCAAGCGCCGGATGGGCGAGCTGATGATCGACCGTACGCCGCTGGGCTACAGCGAGACGTTCGGGCTGCGACCACTGCGGGAGGCTATCGCCGGGCACTATCGGCGCTGGTACGACCTTGAGGTCCCGGTCGAGCAGATCGCGGTCACGACCGGATCCTCCGGGGCGTTCCTGGTCGGCTTTCTCGCTGCTTTCGACGCTGGTGACCGAGTGCTGCTGGCCCGCCCCGGCTACCCGGCGTACCGCAACATCTTGACCAGCCTGGGTTGTGCGGTCACCGAATTGGCCTGCGGCCCGGCCGAGCGCTTCCAACCGACCCGCGCGCTGCTCGACGCCGCCCTGGCCGACGGTCCGGTGGCCGGTCTGGTGCTGGCCTCGCCGGCCAACCCGACCGGCACCATGGTCGACCATGATCAACTAGCCGACCTGGTGGCCTGGTGTGGTGATCATGGGGTCCGGCTGGTGAGCGACGAGATCTACCACGGCATCGTCGACGCCGGCCTGAGCGAGCGGGTCGGCGCCGGCTGCAGCGCCTGGCAGCATGATCGCACCGCGGTGCTCATCTCCTCGTTCTCCAAGTATTGGGGCATGACCGGGTGGCGACTCGGTTGGGCAGTGGTTCCCGACGACCTGGTCTCCGCGGTCGACGCCCTGGCCGGCAACTACGCCTTGTGCGCGCCCGTGCCCGCCCAGCACGCCGCGATCCAAGCGTTCACCGAGAGCTCGTACGCCGAGGCCGGGGCCGCCGTCGAAGAGTTCGCGGCCGCTCGTTCACTGGTGCTGGACTCCGTGGCGGATCTGGGCTGGGCCAAGGTTGCACCGGCCGATGGGGCGTTCTACGTGTGGGCCGACATCGCCGAGCAGTTGGGCCCCTACCCGGACTCGGTCGCCTGGTGTGCGGCCCTGCTGGATACCGAGGGCGTGGCCGTGACTCCCGGTCCGGACTTCGACACCGTGGACGGCGGTACGGCGATCAGGTTGTCGTTGGCCGCCGGGCCCGAGGCCATCGCCGCCGCACTGCTGCGCATCCATCGTTTTCAGCAGGCGCTCGGCTGACGCCCTAGGGCGCGTCCGACTGCGAGACCCGCCGCTCACGGCCGGTCAGCACCGCGCCGGCCAGCAGGCAGCCGATCCAGATCACCGCCAGCAGGGCCGCCGCCCCGGCGATGTAGTTGCGGTCCAGCAGGCTGGGATTGTTGGCCAACCGGCCGTACCCGCTGATGAACGGCCAGCCGATCAGCAGCGCGAACACGCTCAGCACCAGGGCGACCACAACCACGTCTCGCCACGGACGCGACAGTCGCCGGACGATCAGCCAGCCGACCACGGCGGCTAGCGGCAGCAGGATCACGTCGTTGAGCACCGGTGGAACCAGCAACCACAGTCCGGTCGAGATGCGCTCCGGCCAGGTCGGCGTCGCGCCCAGCGTCAGGTAGGCGCCATACCCGATGCCAGCCACACCGACCGCCGCCAGTACCCAGCGCAGGATTTGCTGGCTTGAGGTGCTGCTCGGTGGCAGCTCTGGGACGCTCATCCGACTTCGATCCGCCGCAACCACTTGGTCTGCAGCACTCCTGGCCGGTTGGGGGCGATCAGCCGGGCGGGATATCCGTGGTCGAGGTCGAGCGGGCTGCCGTTCAGGACCAACGCGACCAGGGTGTCCGGGATCGCCACCAGCGAGGCGGCCACCACGCTTGCTCCGTAAAGCCCGTTCTCCAGCGACAGCACGGTTGCGTCGCGCGGATCCTCTCCGACCACGGCCAGCAGATCACGCAAGGGCACCCCGGTCCAGACGGCCCCGGCCGACCAGCCCTCCACGCAGGTCATCGGCAGTGACGCCGTGCGCTGCGGCAACGCCGCCAGCTCGGCCAGCGACAGCGCGACGCTGCGGTCGCTGCCGACCACCTTCAGCCGCCAGTCCGGTGAGCTGGCTGCCTCGACCACCCCGACCGACACGGCAGAGTGGTTGACCGGCAGACCCTGCGGTCCATCGCCGCTGCGCTGGGAGAACACCGAGACCGGGGAGAAGAACGGCACCTTGTCCCCGATGGTGGTGATCACCGCGAGGGCCGCGCCGCCGCCGGCGAGCCCGAGCATCCCGCGCCGGCTCAGCGCCCGCACCGGCTCGGCGGACGCCTCCGGTGCCTGCCGGACCGGTGCGCCCAGCCCCGCCCGGATCCAGGGCAGCTTGACCGCGATGTGCAGCACGATGGCTCCGATCGCCACCCAGGCCACGGCGTAGTGCACGGTGGTGAAGAAGAAGGTCCAGGCGTAGAGCTCGGCGGTGTTGAGCACCCCGGTCAGCAGCTGGAAGGTGCCCGCGGCGACCAGCACCAAGATGGAGAGCCGCTCCAGAGCGTCCACCGGACCGCCGAACAGGGGACGGCGCCAGAACTTCGGCGCCACTGACCACAGCTTGATCACCAGTAGCGGAATCGCGGCGACCCCGGCGGTCACGTGGACGCCCTGGGTGACGCGGTAGATCCAGACCGGCGACGTCAGCGCCCGCCAGGACCCGAGAAGTGGGTGTTGCAGGAAGTGGCTGACCAGCCCGGTCAGGAAGCAGACCGCAAAGGCGATGCCCAGCCAGATACCTAACCGGGCGGTCAGCGCGGTGCTGCGCAGCGGGGAGGCGAAGGTCTGCTCGTCGGGCAGCGCCCGCTCGACCTGCCGGCTCAGACCGTCGCGCGGCGGCTCCCCGCTCACGGCAGCTCCGCCGGGGGTGACCACTGGTCAGCGACGATCATCTCGGCCTGCCACCGCGGCTCGCCCTCGACCTGCCACCAGTCGAGGACCCGGAGACCGGCAGCGGCGGCGACCGGCGCGAGGGCATCGACCCCGAGCAGAGCCCAGTCGAACCAGGCACCTGTTCCCCGGGAGCCGACCAGCCGGGCGGTGGTGATGTGCAGTCCCTGCCCGGGTGGGCCCAGGTCGACCAGCACCGTGCCGCCGGGAGCCAGCAGCTCTCGGCAGAGCCAGAGCAGTCGGATCGGATCGCCGCCGATGCCCACGTTGCCGTCGACCAGCAGCACGTGGTCCCAGCGCTGCGGTCCTCCCGAGAGCGAGAAGACATCGCGATGCAGCGCTGAGGCTCCGCGGGACCGCGTCATGGCCACCGCCAGCGGCGAGACGTCGACCCCGAGTGCGGTCAGACCGCGTCGGGACAGGGCGGACGTCATCCGGCCCGGTCCGCACCCCACGTCCAAGGTGGCGCCCCGGCAGCGCGCCAGCAGGGGCTGGTCTGCCGGTCCGGCGTCGGCAATCCACTGTGGCACCGGCAGCTCCCAGACGCGGCCGTCTCGGGTATGCAGCTGTCCGCCCTGCTCAATGAATCCGGGCTCGAAAAAGGCTTCCGGTTGGCTCATCGCGCCTCCGTTCGGTCCCCGAGGGTCCTGGCCAAGGCCGCGAACCGCGTACCAGCCGCCGCCGCCGCCACCATCGGTACGTCCTCGGGCAGGTCCACGTCCAACAGCGCCGGTAGCAGCTCCACCCTCAAGCCACCCTGCTGGAGCGCGGCCCGGGTCAGCCGGCCGGTCTCGGCGGTCGACATCGCGACGTTGGCGATCAGCCGCGCGTGCCCGGCCCGGCGCAGCGCGAGCAGCCACCAGCCGCCGTCATCGGCCGGACCGAGGGCGGCGTCGGGGCCGTCCTCGGCGACGACCCGGCTGGCGGCCGCCCTCAGCAGCTCCGGGGTGACTTGCGGGGTGTCCATTCCGATCTGCACGGTGGGTCCAAGCTCGCCGGCGGCGTCGACGTGGGCGTGGGCCAATCGCGGGCCCAGGCCGTCGCCCCGCTGGGAGATGACGGTGAAGCCGGCCAGCGCGTTCCGGACGCCATCCGGAGCGGCGCCGGAATCCAGATCGCCGCTCAGCGCACAGACCGGAAGCCGCGCCGAGGCGTCGGACCCATCGACGGACGCCCGAACGGCGTCGAGGGTGTCCAGCAGCGCCGCGGCCGCGAGCGCGGCTGCCTCGTGGTCGCTGTAGGAGGGGGTGAGACGGGTCTTCACCAGACCGGGGGCAGGCGCCTTGGCCACCACCAGGTAGGTCACCCGGTCGCTTCCGGCATGGGCATCGACCGGCGTCGGGGAGTCGGTTCGGGCGGTGCGGTTCACGTCAGGTGTTCGTAGCCGAGGACTGGTTCGGATGAGTACTTCCGATGCGCAGCGGCGGTCGCCAGCGACGCCGGAGCACCGTGGCGAAGTCCCGGGCGACCCGAAGCGTGCCGCGTACGGTTCCGCTGACCTTGGAGCGGCCGCCACCAGTCCGGCGTCGGTAGCTGACGTCGACCTCGACCACCCGCAAGCCGTGCTGGGCGGCGACCAAGACCGTCTCCAGCGGATAGCCGAACCGTCGGTCGCTCAACTCAAGGTCCAGCAGATCGGCGCGCCTGGCCACCCGGACCGGCGCGATGTCGTGAACCGAGACGCCGGTGGAGAGACGGATCAATCCGGCAAGCACCACATTTCCGGCCCGCGCGTGCCAGGGCCAAGCCCGAGACTCCACCAGCCGGCGTCGACCGCACACCAGCTCGGCGCGGCCTGAACGTACGAGCCCGACCGGGCCGGTCAGCTCGCCGGGATCGAGCGAGCCGTCGCAGTCGATCACCGCCACGATCTCGGTCGTGGCGGCTTCGATGCCAGTGTGAACGGCCGCGCCGTAGCCGCGGGCGGGCTCGTGCAGCACTCGGGCGCCGAGCCCACGGGCAAGCTCGGGACTGCCGTCGGTGGAACCGTTGTCCACCACCAGAGCGTCGTAGCCGGCGGGGATGGCGTCGAGCACGCCGGGTAGAGCGCCTGCCTCGTTCAGGCAGGGCAGCACTACCGTGACCGCCATCACTCGCGCCGCCGTAGGGTCATGACCCAAGACGGGTCAGGACCGAACCCGAAGAAACTGCGAAACACAAACGAAGAATAAGCTGACCAGGCCGGACGGCGTCGACGTGGGTCGAGGCAATCGAGGCGAGAAGAAGGAGACGGTGTGGCCGGCGGTGACCTCGGCTCCGACGACACCGGTGGCAAGCCCGTCGCTGAGCCGACCGGCAACCCGGCCGACGCCGATCGAGAAGGGCGCCAGTGGCAGTGGGTGGCCGTGATCGCGGTACCGCTGGCCCTGATCCTGATCGAGCTCTCTCGGCGGGTTGGTCGAGGCCTACTGGACCAGGGTCTGCCGATGGTGCTTCCCTGGCCGCCGCTGCTGGCGCGTTGGGATCCGCACACCGGCTGGGGTACGCCGCTGGCCGTCATCTGCGTGCTCGTAGGGCTGCTGCTGCAACGCCGGGCCGCGGTGCTGCCGTGGCGGCGGCTGCTGTTCGCCGGCTGGTTGTTGTCGTTGGCCTGGATGATGTCGCTGACCCTGATCGACGGATTCCCGGCCGGCTGGGACGCCCTGCGCACGCCGAACGAGTACCTGCACGACCTCCCCCGGATCGGTGACCCACTCGTCTTCCTACGGACTTTCACCGACTACATCGCCTTCAGCCCGACCGTCGACGGCGACACCGTCTGGACCACGCACGTCGCCGCCCACCCGCCGCTGGCCACGCTGGTGTTCTGGGTTTTGGACCAGGTCGGGCTCGGCGGGTGGTTCTGGGCGGGGGTCCTTTGCGTCTTGGCGTCGTCGTTGGTCGCGGTCGGGCTGCCGATCACCTTGCGCGAGTTGGACGCGCCGGACGCAGCACGACGGATGGTGCCGTTCGCCGCGCTGTTGCCGGGCGCGGTGTGGATGGCGGTCTCAGCCGACGGGCTCTTCGCCGGGGTGGCCGTGGGGGGTCTGGCCATGGCCTGCCGGGGTGCCCGGCGGCACCGGGTCGGGTCGAGTCTGGCCGGCGGTTTGCTGCTCGGAGCAGCCCTCTACCTGAACTACGGCCTCGTCCTGTTCGGGCTGACCGTGCTGGTCACGGTGGCCCTGACCGCTCGTCGAGCCGGTCTCCGCTCGGTCCTGCTGCCCTGGGTGGTCTGTGTGGTCGGGGTTCTGCTGGTGACTGGTGCGCTCTTCGCCCTCGGCTTCAACTGGTTCACCGGTTTGGCTCAGCTGCGTATTCGCTACTACCAGCAGACGGCCGCCGACCGGCCGTTCTCCTACTTCGTCTGGGCCAATCTGGCCGCCTGGCTGATTGCCTGGACGCCGCTGCTGGCCTACGCCGTCGTCCGCGCGGTGGGCGTCCTGGTCGCCGACCGCAAGGCCGCCGGATCGCAGAACCGGGTGGTGGCCCTGGTCGCGCTGTCCGGTGTGTCCGCAGCCCTGGTCGCCGATCTTTCCGCGATGTCCAAGGCCGAGACCGAACGCATCTGGCTGACCTTCGGGGCGGTCGCGTACGCGGGGCTGGCTTTGCTCCGCGGCCGCGGAGCCGCACTGGGGTTGGTGCTCTGTGCTGGCTGGGCGATCATGGTCAACTCCTTGCTCGGTATCGGCTGGTAGCCGACTCATCCGGCCGGTGGAGTGGTCAGCTCAGGTGCGCGAGAGCACATCGGCACTGACGAGGATGACGAATACGTGCTCGTCGGTGAGCACGTTCAAGTACCCCGAGTCCACGCTGAGCACGTACCCGCTCAACCTGCCGTCGGTGGTCTCGATCTGTTCGCGGGGCACCCAGGGCGTCTGCACCAGGGCCGCGACGACGAGAACGCCGACCCCTACCAGCCAACCGACCCTGGCCAGGGCCGCGGTCGAGGCGCGGCGCAGGGGGCGCTGCAGCGGTAGTCGGCGGATCAGCGCGAACGTCGCAAAGACGCCGGCGGTCGCGAGCGGCACCCACCAGCTGCCGAAGCTGACGGTCAGCGCGATCAGGGTGACCACACCCAGCGTGGTGAACAGCATCACCACCGGCCGATGATCCCGCGGACCCCACAGATAGGCGGCGATCAGCAGCGGCAGTACGCAGATCAGCAGGAGCGCGGTCAAGACGTGCCCGGCCATGAGGGATCCGAACAGCAGGAGCACGCCGTCGTCCAAGCCGAGCGTCGTGCTCACCAGGAACGCCGTGTCCCAGTCGTATCCGGACACGGCAAAGATCCGCAGGATCAAGAAGGCGAAGGCGAACGCGGCCGCACTTGCGGCGCCACTGCCACGGAGCAGATTCTTGTCGGGTTCCGGTGGATCGGTGGTCGTCGTCGTGGCGTCGGCGGCGGGCATGAGAGGAAACTACTGCCGTGCTCGGGTCGGTCGAGAGCGCCGTGCGACGACCGCGTAGAGCGGATCACCCGGGTAGCGCGCCGGGTCCGGCGTCCGGCGGCTGACCTGTGGTTCGTCGAAGCCCTGAGCCTGGCGAAGATAGTCCGCCACGATCATGGTGTGGGCCCAGTCGTCGGTGGCTCGCCAACCGTGGATGGTCTTGGTGGGAAAACAGCGGTTGGAGAAGGTGATGATCGCTGGTGCCCCGGGCCGCAGGACCCGGGCGGTCTCGGCGAGTACCTCGACCGGCCGCACCAAGTAGTCGATCGATACGCAGCACAGCGCTGCGTCGAAGGAGGCATCGGAGAAGGGCAGCGTGGGATCGGCGTTGAGATCACGGACATTCGCTTGGTGGCCATCGGGTTCGCGCCGAGCTCAGCGTCGGAGCCCGAGTCGTCCCGATCGAAGAACCCGTCGGTTGGTGCGCGGTCGAGCCGCGTACCGCCTATCCCAGCCTGCTGCGCAGCAGCCGCGTTCCCTGGGAGGGGCGCACCGAAGACAAGTCGGACGACAGCGTCTGGTCGGTGACGTGCTTGTTCACCCGGGCGGGCTTCCGCAAACGCGGGGTCAGCCGCGCGCTCGCTCACGCCGCGGTCGGTTTCGCTCGCGAGCACGACGCCCGCGCGATCGAGGCGTACCCCACGACCACCACGAAGGTGATCACCGAGGAGCTTCACGTCGGCATCGCGGCCGTGTTCGCTGACGCCGGATTCACCGAGGCCAAGCGTCCGACACCGCGCCGCGTGATCATGCGGATCGACTTCTGCTCGTGAACTGGATTCCGTAGGCGATCTGCTCGTCGATGTAGTGGAGCATGACCCGCGTGTACGGGGAAGAGAGCGAGGCGCAGTTCTGGCGCGGCGCCACCGCCCTCGACCCCGGCGATGATCCTGCCCTTGCCGCACTCCGGGACGAGACCACGGAGTTCCTTCCGCTCGCCGATGCGCTCAAGCGCCTCCTCGTGGTCGCACGCGCTCCTCAGTAGCGGCCCACGGACCCGCAGGTTGTCAGGTCACGGTGGTTGGGGTGGTCGGCTGGAGTATTGGTGTCCGGTGGGGGTGGTGGTGATCACGGTGTGGGTGTCGGGGTCGACCAGGTGGACCGACCAGCCGGGCATCTCACGGACATAGTTGCCGCGTTCACAGACTCCGCGGCCGTTGTGCAGGGTGGTGGGGCCGCCGTCGGTGTGCCGGTCGATGTGATCAACATGTCGCACCGGTGCGTCGCAGTAGGGGTCGCGGCAGTGTAGGTCCCGCAACCGGATCAGCTCGCCCAGCCAGCCGGTGAACCGACGCCGGCGCTGATCCAGATCTACCACGATCTGCCCGCCGGCCCGGGTGGGTCGGGTGAACAGCCGCCGCCACCACGACCGGGCCTGCCCGTTGGCGATGATCTCCCGGGCCAGCCCGGCCGGGATCGGGCCGAGGTCGGCGACCTCGGCCGGGCTCGGATCGTCGGGGTCCAGCAGGGCTCCGACCGGGATGACGATCGCCACCTCGGTCGCAATGTCGTCGGCCGTGGTCTGGCCGGTGATTCGCTCCACCAAGGTGTCGGCCATCAACTGACCCCAGCTGCGCTGGTCCCCAGCCGCTTGGCCCTGGGTGGCGGCGGCTTGAAGGGCGGCCAGGCACGCCACCCCTTGCTCCACCGGCAGCAGACCGGACAGCAGGCTCATAGTGTCCGGGGCGGGCCGCAGGGTGACCCGCCGATCGGTGCGGGCCTTCCGGCAGCGCCGCATCGCCGCCTCCGGATCGGCCTCATAGGCGAGTCTCTTGGCTGCGGTCTCGGCTTGCTTGGGGCTCATCGAGGCCGGATTCTGTCCGGCCAGGTCGGCATCGACCTGTTGCCGGGTGGCCGGGTCCAGGTGGGAGGTCTGCTGGGTGATCAGCCGGGCGGTCCAGCCGCTGATCTCACCCGCCGCGAGCAGCCGCAACATACGGGGCATGCTCAGGCACAGGTCGCGGGCGGTGTGCAGCCGCCGTGACCCCTCCGACGGCGACACCCGCCCGGCCAACGCGACCTGATCGGCGACCCCGCGCCCGATCTTGCTCGGGTGGACACCCTCGGCCATCTGGGTCTCGGCCTGGGATTTGGCGAACCGAACGATCTGGGTGGCCTTGACTGCCTCGATCGCGGCCTGCAGCTTTTCGGCTAGCGCGATCCGGTCGATCCGGGCCGCATCCTCGACCACGTCACCGTGACCAGTGGGCTCCCCGGGCACAGCGAGAGATCCTAGCCACACCAGCGTCTCCTGCAACCGCAACGTCACCGGATCCCGGACCGCCGCCTCGGCCGACTCGACTATCGGTGCTGCTGACATACCCCTGACGCTAGAACACGGCACTGACAGTTTCGCTCACACGTTCGATACTCACGCACAAACCCACGCGCGTGATCGCGCAAGGTGGTTCGAGTGGTTCGAGCACCGTTGCTGGCTCTGATCGCGGCTCGCCGGAACGTGGTCGAAGCCTTCAACCGGGCCAACGCGGTCATCTACTACGGAAAAGGCGCCGAGATCGCCTCCAACCGTGCCGACGAGCAGGAGAGGAGCGTTGCGTGCCTGCGGATCCTGCAAGCTGCCCTGGTTTACGTCAACATCCTGCTCCTGGGCGAGGAGACCGGTCTTACTGGGTCAGGCGTCTGGCAGCCGGGCGAAACTGTCCAGGACGACGGCCAGTTCGGCTTCGAACGCCGTTTCGTCGTTTGGGTCAGGCGTCCTGACCAACATCTCGATCGTCGGCAGCCGCCCGGTCGCCAACTGTCTGCTCAGGTAGGGGCCGAGGGCTGCCTGCCAGTCGGACGTGTCGAGGCCGCTGGACTCGCTCGCACGAAGCTCGCCGATCTCCCGGCGCAAGGCACCGAGCAGGTATGAGTTGAGCACACCCACCGCGACCCTCAAAGCTCGAGGATCGTTGCGGCCGGGCGCGCGAGCCAGCGCCGCCGCGGTTGCTTCGCCCACGTCCAGCGCATGCGGTCCCAGGTGTGGTCGACCGCCCAGCAGGTCGATCGCCCACCGATGCCGACGGACCGTGTCCCGGGTGGCATGCGCGAGCGTGCGCACCTGGGATCGCCAGGCCGGCTCCGATGCAGCAACCGCCCAACTGGATTCACCGATGCCGGCCTGGTGGCCTATTTCAGCGTGGACGGCGTCGATCATCAACTCGAGCAAGTCGTCCTTGCCTGAGACGTGGCTGTAGAGGCGCATCGGCCGTACGCCGAGCGCAGCCGCGACGTTGCGGATCGACACCGCCGCCAGCCCATTGGCGTCGCCCAACCGGACGGCGACCGCCACGACTTGGGTTCGGGTCAGGGGCGTGGAGGCGCGGCGCTCATCGGGTTCGGGGCGCTCCCAGATGAGCCCGGGCGACTGGTCGACATTCATGCGATACAGTGTATCGCCTAGGAGGTGGAACCATGCGGATCGCCATCGTGGGGGCTGGCCTCGCAGGTCTCTCGCTCGCTCGGATCCTGCATGTCCACGGCATCGGGGCCTGCGTCTATGAGCGGGATCCGTCCCCCCACGCCCGTTCCCAGGGCGGCACCCTTGACCTGCACCCCGAGTCCGGGCAGTACGCTCTCGTAGCGGCCGGCCTCGCCGAGCAGTTCTACGCCCTCGCCCGCTCTGAGGGTGAGGAACATAAGATCTTCAGTCCCTCCGGGGACCTGCTCGTGCACCGCGTCCCCGACGCGACGGGCCGACGCCCGGAGATCGACCGCACAGACCTGCGTGACCTGCTCATTGGATCCCTGCCCGCCGCTGCGATCCACTGGGGCGCCCAGGTCGTCGCCGTGGAGGACGGAGCCGCCGGCGGGTGGCAGCTGAGTCTGGCCGACGGCACGAGGAGTGAGTGCGACCTATTGGTCGGCGCTGACGGCGGCAGCTCGCTGTTGCGTGCGCGGCTCACCGACGTCGCGCCGTCCTACCTCAGCTCCTACGCCCAGATGAGCATCCCAGACGTGGATCGGACCCACCCTGAGCTGGCCCGCCTCGTCGGCCACGGAAGCCTCTGGGCGCTGGGTCACAACCAGAACCTCACGGCACAGCGCGAGAGCAGCGGCCTGGTGCGCGTTTCTGCGATGGTACGCAGCACCGGTCCGTGGCGCCCGGCGGGCCGAAGCGAGGTGCTCCAGCGGTACGCGGACTGGTCCCCCAGCCTCACCGCCCTCGTCCAAGCCGCGGACGACCCGGCGGTGGCCCGCGAGATCCGGGTAACCCCGCCAGGCATGGGCTGGTCTTCGCATCCCTCGCTCACTCTGGTCGGTGACGCGGCACATCTAATGCCCCCGGTCGGCGAGGGTGCCAACCAGGCCCTGCGCGACGCGGCCGACCTCGCGGCCGAGGTGATCGCGAACCCGGACGACCCGGCAGGCGCCATCGCCCGCTACGAGACGCAGATGCGGGCCCGGATCGGTCCGATCGAGCGGGACAGCGCCAAGATGGAGAAGCTAATCTTGTCCGCGACCGCATTAGTCGACATGGTCCGCTTCTTCACCCGGCCGGCGATTCGTGAGCCCTCTGGGGCGGCGACGAGCTGATAGCAGAACCGTTCCCGGGTTTCTTGTCGTAGGACCAGGTGACGTTTGTCCAGACGGTGTGACTGGTTTGGGCGATGATGTCGACGGTGTGCCTGACGTCGGTAACCCCTTCGTACTGGCCGAACGACGACGCGAAGAACTGTTCGGCCTAAGCCGGGTCGGTTACAGCGATCGAGGACTTCGGGAAGTGGATGTGGCCGGGCACGGCATACATGGAGTGGGACCCTAGACCGCTGATACGCCGCTAGAGAACTTGTTACCTGCGTATCGGTTTCCTTGTTCTACTGCGGGGTGTGGACCTTCTTGTTCTTGGCGGCACGGCGTGGCTCCTCACCTGCGCCGAACAGGGCCCGGCCGGGACGTACAACGCTGCTGGAGAGCCCTGTCCGCTAGCAGATCATTTGGCCGTCGCTCGTGCTGTGGGCGGCCACTGCGGCCCGGTGATGGCCGCCCCGCCGGGCTGGCTCATCGAGCACCGGGTGCAGATGTGGATGGGCTCCAGGACCCCACGGAGCCGGCCTCACCGACGAGGAGGAACAACAACTGCTCCACGAGGTGAACATCCGTCGCTTGGTCCGCCAGGAGGGGCGACCGCCGTAAGACTCTTGCTCGTAGGCGCCCAGCAAGTTCAGGGCAATCCGGCGTACGTCGTCCTCGTTCATCATTGGCTGATCGCATTCGTTCTGGCGACGGCGGTGGTGCCAGCAAGCCACCCCACGTCAGCGCGTGACCCAGCGTCATCCATCCCGGAGGAGAGGACTCCACGGCGGATCACGGGGGCGGCCGGGTTCCCAACGGCGAACAGTCCGGAGACCAGACCGCCGTTTCAGTCGAGCATCTGTCCCTCCGGGTCGATGCGCGCCGCCCTTGGTCCCGACCAGCCCCGCCATCACCGACTCGCCTCTGGCGGGCTGAAGGGAAAGTAACCGTCAAACCGGGCCAGGCGCAGGTGCGCTGCCAGCGCGTCGGCCGGGTCCGGCAACCGGCGGTTGTCTAACCTGCAGGAGTGGACCGTCTCGGGTACGTCATCCTCTACGTCCGCGACCTTTCGCACTCGATCGCGTTCTACCGGGACGTCGTCGGCCTTCCGTTCAAGTTCCAGGACGCCGGATACGCGGAGTTCGCGACCCACCAGACGCGGTTCGCGCTCTTCGAAGCCCGCCGCGCCGCGTGGCTGACCGGCCAAGGCGTGACGCCCGGACCAGCGGCCGAGGTCGTATTCCTGGTGCCTGACGTGGACGCCGAAGCGCGCCGGCTATCGGCCCTCGGTGTGCCCATCCTGAGCGGGCCTGCCGACCGGCCATGGGGTCACCGCACCGTGCATGTCGGGGACCCTGACGGCTTCGTCGTCGAGTTCGCTCAGGAGATTCCACGACGGCGCTCACGCCGATCCGACCACGCTCCGTGAGCCGCGCCCGGGTTCACCCCGTGGGGTATCCGCAGGCGGGTCCTGCTCAAGGTGGGCTGCTCAGCACCCGAAGTTCTGCCGGCTGGACCAGCTGGACTCGCCCGTCGCGGTCGAACAGGAGGCAGGTCCAGCCCGCACGGTGTTGGAGGGCGGACGTCCTCGAACCTGGGTCACTGGCCGACGCACTGAGGGAGGCCGACATCGTGATATCGACCATCGGACCCGACGACGGTCGCGCACCGGCCCACATCTACTCCGAGGGCATGCGGGAGATCGTGGCGCAGATGAGACGAAGCCGGTCGCATGGGTGGTCGGAATGAGCAATGATGCGGCGGCCGGCCAGAGTGGTCAGGTCAGGTGGTCGTAGTCGCCGCGAACCCAGGCCGCGTACCGGTCGGCGGAAAAGCGGACGACGGCTCGGGCGTCGGTGTCGATGACCGCGCCGAAGTTGTTGTAGAGCCGGTCGAACGGAAGCCGATCGGTGGCGTCGGCCAGACGCCGCACGACCGCGCCGGACAAGGGGATCTTGTTCGGGTAGCTGCGCATGAACGATGCGGTCCCGTCCGGGTTGGCGGAGATCGTGTCCCCGGCCAGCAGCACCCCCTGGCCATCGGCGCCCGCAGACCACAGCGCGACCGAGCTGCCCGGGAAGTGGCCACCCAGTTCGTACAGTGCGATCGCTGACGTCAACTGTCGTTTGCCGGACCACAGCTCGATCGCGTCCCCGCGTCGCTGCAGCCACCCGGCGTCCTTCTCGTTCACCAGCACGGGTGCCCCCAGGATCTCAGCCCAGGCGAGTTGGACGCCGAACATGTGCGGGTGGCTGGCGGCGATCGCGACCACCGGGCCGAGTCGTCGAATGTGGTCGACAGCCTCGTTGGTGATCAAACCCGGCGGATCCCAGACCAGACAGCCCTGCTCGCCGCGGACGACCATGGTCTGCTGGCCGATCCCGATGCTCGGTTTGGTGATCAGCCCGATCAAGTTCGGCTCCACCTCGAACCACTCCAAGGTGTGGCCGTCCGCGATCAGCTGCTCGACGGTCGTCCAGCGCTGTCCGCCCTTCGGTAGGTACTGACGCTCGTCGGCGCAGATTGGGCAGATCTGGTCGGCCGAGTGGGCTCCGTCGGTCTCGACCGCGCACGTCGCGCACAGGTGGGTGGTCATGAATCCTCATCGTGCCAGGCGGCCACGACGATGGCCCCGTCGGTCCGTCGTGACATCTGCGCACCTCACCCCGCTCGGCGCGTCACGGGCCCGGAGAGCGTTGAGACCCGGGTTTGTCACCAGGTCGTCGACGCCCAGAGCTGAAACACCGCGTACGAGCGCTCCGGTCGCCAGCGTTCGGCGACCACCGACACCTCACGGTCCGTGGTCACCCCCAGCGCGCGTCGCAGCACCAGATCGCCGACCGGCACCGCGTCAGGATCACCGAACAGCCTCATCCGCAGGTACGCGACCGTCCACGGCCCGATCCCCGGCACCGCCAGCAATGTCGCCGCTCGAGCGTCCCACTCGGAGGCGGAAAGAGGTAGCGGCCATCGGCCGGTGGTCGCGAACAGCGCGGCCACGCCGTGCACGGTGCGGGCCCGGGATCCGGTAATGCCGACCGCCGCCCGAAGCTCCTCGACCTCGGCCGCCAGCAACCGTTCGGGGCCAGGGAAGGTGGTCAGTCCACCGGGCCCCACGTCGCCGTAGGAGGCCACTAGCCGTCCGGCGAAGGTGCGGGCCGCCGCCAGCGACACCTGCTGGCCGAGCACCGTGGAGATCACCGCTTCGAAGGACTCCGGATAACGGATCCGCCGCAGCCCGGGTCGCGCCGCGATGAGCGGAGCCAGCCTTGGATCGACGTCGAACCGGCGGTGCAGCGGGGCCGGATCGGCGTCGAGGTCGAGCCAGTGCCGAACCCGAGTCTCGACCTCGGCGGACTCAGTCGCGCTGACCGGCGGACCGGGAGCCTCGATCCGCACCACCACCGCGCTCTCAACCGCCGACAACTCCACCAGCAGCGGTCGTTCCTGGCCCAGTAGCAGGCGACGGTGGGTGCCACCGGGGGAGTCCGTGACTTCACCACCGGGAACCGCGTGCGCACCGATCATCCGCAGCGCTAGCGCCCAGTCATACGGGGCGATGAACGGCAGGTGCAGCACGCCTGACTTTTTACCAGCCGCACTCGCTACCAGTCACTCCTCTACCAGGCGTATCCGACCACCTCGCCCAACAGGGCCTGGGCGTCGACGGCCAAACCCCGAGCGGTGAACCAGGTGGCGATGTTGTGACAGTCCCGGGCCAGGAAGTCCAGACCCTGGGGATTGCCGACGATGTCGACCGCCTGCGGGACGTCGATGATCACCACGCGGGCTTCGGTGGTGAGCACGTTGAACGCCGAGAGGTCACCGGGGGCCAGACCCAGCGACGCCATCGTGCACATCGCCTCGCGCAACTGCCTGAAGTAGCTCTCCAGCAACTCACGAGGTGGGCGGGTCTGGGCTAGCCGCGGCGCCCCGCCCCCGTTCGCGGAGGTAATGAGCTCCATCAAGATCTCGGTGCCGTCCAGTTGCACCGGATAGGGCACCGGCAGACCTGCCGACCACAGATGGCACAGGTAGCCGAACTCGGCAGCCGCCCACTCCCCGGCTTCGACCTGGCGACCCCACCGGGTGCCTTTGGCGATGGCCCGGCGATCGCGGCTCCTCCGCGTTCGGCGACCTTCGGTGTAACCGCTGTCGCGGCGGAACATCCGGTGGTCGCTACTGCGATAGCGCTTGGCGGCCATGATCACCGACTCTGCCTCAGTAGCGCGCTCCAGCAGCCAGACGTCGGCCTCCTTGCCCGTTTTAAGGATGCCCAGGTCGGTGTCGATGGCGGCATCGGCGGTGATCAGCCACTCGGGCCACGGTTCAGGTCCGGCGCTGATGCCGATGTCGTCCCAAGTCGACCACCGTTGCCCCGGGGGCAGATGGTCGAGGACGGGAGTGAACTGGTCAGCGGTAAATTCGTGAGCAATGGCGTCGCGTTCCGACGCCGCGAAGTTTGAAGTAGACATGAGTGGAAAGAGCTCCCAAAAAATGGATAGAGGAGGGCCTGTAGGACGCCCGGACGGTCGTGGACATTTCGACGCCTCCTCTGCTCTCGCTGGGCTCGCGGCGGGGCGGCCCGTTCGGGACCAACTGTGGACACGACAACTAGGACATGCAAGTTCTTTTCCGCTGACCCAGCCCCGGGCGGTACGGTGACTTGCACCTTCGCTCAGCACGACGACCCCTTCGCGGCGATCCCGCAATCGGGGGTTCACCTGGACGCCAACCGTGCGTCCAACGACGAGAGGATGCATGAGTGAGCTACGGCGACCCCGAACTCGTTCAGCTGTTGTCACCTGAAGGCGTGCGAGTTGACCATCCCGACTACGCCTTCACCGGGGACGACGAGCAGATCCAGGGCTTCTACCGTGACATGGTGCTGACCCGCCGACTCGACACCGAGGCGACGGCGCTGCAACGGCAGGGCCAACTCGGACTGTGGGCTTCGTGCCTGGGTCAAGAGGCAGCGCAGATCGGTTCGGGCCGCGCGCTCAACGGCCAGGATGTCGTCTTCCCGACCTATCGCGAACACGGAGTCGCCTGGTGCCTCGGCGTCGACCCGCTGCAGCTTCTCGGCCTCTTCCGCGGGGTCGATCTCGGCGGTTGGGACCCGTTGTCCACGCGTTTTCATCTGTACACGATCGTGATCGGCGCGCAGGCTCTGCACGCGACCGGATACGCCATGGGCATCGAGCGCGACGGGTTGGTCGGCACCGGCGACGCGAAGCGCGACGCGGCCGTCATCGGTTACTTCGGCGACGGGGCCACCAGTCAAGGCGATGTGAACGAGGCGTTCATCTTCGCCAGCTCCTACAACGCGCCGATCGTGTTCTTCTGTCAGAACAACCAGTGGGCGATCTCGGAGCCGATCGAGCGGCAGTCCCGGATCCCGCTCTACCGCCGAGCCGACGGATTCGGTTTCCCCGGCGTACGGGTGGACGGCAACGACGTACTGGCCGTGCACGCGGTCACCTCGCAAGCCCTGGAACGGGCGCGGTCGGGCAACGGACCGACCTTTATCGAGGCGTACACCTACCGGATGGGGGCGCACACCACCTCCGACGACCCGACCAAGTACCGGCTGGCCGACGAGCTCGAGCACTGGCGGCTGAAGGATCCGATCGCCCGGGTTCGGGCCCATCTCACCCGCAGCGGGGGAATCGAGGACGACTTCTTCGCCAGCGTCGAGACCGAGGCCGACGACCTGGCGGCGACGATCCGATCCGGCTGCCTGGCCTTGGTGGATCCGTCGATGGTCGAGATGTTCGACCAGGTCTACGTCGACCAGACTCCGCATCTCAGCGAGCAACAGCGCTGGTACGCCGACTACTCCGCCAGTTTCGAGTCCGACAGCGACGAGACTGCCCGCTCTGCGGTCGAGACGCCGGGGAGGCAGGGATGACGGGCAGCAGCGCCAGCAACCTCACCATGGCCAGAGCGCTGAACGCGGGTCTGCGCCGGGCGCTGGAGGCCGACCCGAAGGTGGTGCTGGCCGGGGAGGACATCGGCAAGCTCGGCGGGGTCTTCCGGGTCACCGAGGGACTGCAAAAGGATTTCGGCGAGCACCGGGTGATCGACTCGCCCCTGGCCGAGTCCGGCATCATCGGCACCGCGGTCGGGATGGCGCTGCGCGGCTATCGCCCGGTCTGTGAGATCCAGTTCGACGGTTTCGTGTTCCCGGCCTTCGACCAGATCGTCAGTCAGGTCGCCAAGTTCCACTATCGCTCCGCCGGGCGGCTGGCGATGCCCATCGTGATCAGGATTCCTTCGGGTGGGGGGATCGGCGCGGTGGAGCATCACAGCGAGTCCCCGGAGACCTACTTCGCCCACACCCCTGGGTTGAAGGTGGTGGCGTGCTCCAACCCGGTCGACGCTTACTGGATGATCCAGCAGGCCGTCGCCTCCGACGATCCGGTGATCTTCTTCGAGCCCAAGCGGCGTTACCACGACAAGGCCGAGCTCGACACCTCCGTTCCGCCGATGCCGCTGCACAGTGCGCGGGTCACTCGCCCGGGGAGTGATCTGAGTCTGCTCTGCTACGGACCGATGGTGAAGACATGTTTGGATGCCGCGACCGCTGCGGCCGACGAGGGTCGCTCGCTGGAGGTCATCGACCTCCGTACGCTGTCGCCGATCGACACCGCGACGGTGGTCACGTCGGTCCGCAAGACCGGCCACGCCGTCGTGGTGCACGAGGCGCCGATCAGCCTCGGCCTCGGCTCCGAGCTCGCGGCCCGGATCACCGAGCAGTGCTTTTACTCTCTCGAGGCACCGGTGTTGCGGGTGGGTGGTTTCGACATCCCCTATCCGCCGAGCCGAATCGAGGACGAGTACCTTCCAGATCTGGATCGGGTGCTCGACGCTGTCGACCGATCCCTGGCGTACTGAGTCCGGCCCGAGAAGGAGCGAAGACGTGACGATCAGGGAGTTTCGGCTGCCGGACCCGGGTGAAGGCTTGGTCGAGGCCGACATCGTCACCTGGCGGGTGGCGGTCGGCGACCAGGTGCAGGTCAACGACATCCTGCTAGAGGTGGAGACCAGCAAGTCGCTGGTGGAACTGCCCAGCCCCTTTGCCGGCACGATCACGAGTTTGCTGGTGGCCGAGGGCGACACGGTCGATGTCGGCGTACCGATTGTCGCGATCGACGACGGCACCGAGTCCGGCCCTGCCCCAACTTCCGGTGCGGGCGTCGCGGGCACCGGCGGCGACGACACGGGCGACGCGGGCGAGCGGGTCGCCAACCTGGTCGGTTACGGAGCGAAGCAGACCGACACCCGGCGACGTCCGCGCAAGGCGGCAGCCAGTGAACCCGAGCCGGTGGAGACGCACGAGCAGGTCAACGAGACCTTCGCGACGACCACGCCGGTGTCGCGCCGGGCCGATCACCGCGAACCGCTGCGGCCGTCCACGGCCGAGCCGCAAGGCGGCCCGCTCCCGGGCCCCGGACCGGCGGGGCGGGAGACTGTGCCCCCATCGGCGGGTGCGGTGCTGGCCAAGCCGCCGGTGCGCAAGTACGCCCGCGACCTCGGGGTCGATCTCGCCACCGTGACCGGCACCGGGGCCGGGGGCGTGATCACCCGAGATGACGTCGAACAGGCCGCGCGCCCCGCCGAGCCGAGCCCGCCCGGGCCGGCGATGTCGGCGGTGACCCCAATTGCGGAGGATCAGCGGATCCCGATCAAGGGTGTCCGCAAAGCGACCGCAGCCGCCGTGGTCCAGTCGGCGTTCACCGCTCCGCACGTCACGGTGTGGGTGGAGACCGATGTCACCGCCGCGGTGGACCTGCTCGAGGTGATCAAGGCCCGGCGCGACTTCGCCGGTGTCAAGGTGTCTCCGTTGCTGTTGGTGGCCAAGGCGGCGCTGATCGCGCTGAAGCGTCACCCCGAACTGAACTCGTCCTGGGACGAGGCGAAGCAAGAGATCGTGCTGAAGGCGGGCGTCAATCTCGGCATCGCCGCCGCCACCCCCCGCGGCCTGATGGTGCCGAATATCAAGAACGCCGATCAGCTCTCGTTGCGGGAGTTGGCCGAGGCGTTCAGCTCGCTGGTCGGGACCGCGAAAGACGGCGCGACGCCGCCGGCGGATCTGGCTCGCGGCAGTTTCACGATCACCAACATCGGCGTCTTCGGCATCGACGGCGGCCAGCCGATCATCAACCCGGGGGAGTCGGGCATCCTCTGTGTGGGTCAGATCGCTCGCAAGCCGTGGGTGGTCGGCAGTGGTGCCGACGAGCGGATCGAAGCGCGCTCGGTGACCACGCTGGCGGTCTCGTTCGACCACCGGCTGGTCGACGGCGAGCAGGGTTCGACGTTCCTGGCCGACGTGGCGTCGGTGCTGACCGATCCCGGATTGGCGATGGTCCTGGCCTGAGCCCCAGGTCCGTCCCGCTCAGAACGCCGCCTCGGGCAGGTCCATGATCGCCAAGTCGGTCGCCTCGGCGATTTGCGCCTCTGCGGCCAGCTTCGGCAGCACGGTCCGGGCGAACCAGCGGGCCGAGGCGACCTTGCCCTCGTAGAACGCCTGGTCCGCCGCCGACAGCTCTCCGTTCAGCTTGTCCAGCGCCACCTCGGCGCCGCGCAGCAGCAGCCAGGCGCAGATCACGTCACCCATCGCCATCAGCAGCCGGGTGGTGTTCAGGCCGACCTTGTAGATGTTGCGGACCTCGCCTTGCGGAGCGACTGGAGAGGCGGACTGCAGCGTCATGATCATGGTGGCGACGATCTCGCCGACGTGCTCCAGACCCTGCTCCAGCAGTTCACGCTCTTCCTTCAGCTGGCCGTCGCCGCCGGAGGCGCGCGGATCAACACGTACTGTCTCGGTCGCGACGAACTGGCCGATCTGGGTGGACAGGTCGGTCAACGCCTGTCCGTTGTCCTTGACGATCTTGCGGAAGAACAGATCCTGGCCCTGGATCGCGGTGGTGCCCTCGTACAGGGTGTCGATCTTGGCGTCCCGGACGTACTGCTCCAGCGGGTAGTCGGACAAGAACCCCGAGCCGCCGAGGGTCTGTAGGGACTCGGTGCCCAGCACAACCCAGGACCGTTCCGAGCCGTAGCCCTTGACGATCGGCAGCAGCAGGTCGTTCAGCCGCTCCGCGTCGGCGTCGGTGGTCCCGGCCGCGGCCGCCAACGCCACCCGGTCCTGCACGCTGGCGGTGTAGAGGACGAGTGAGCGCAGGCCCTCGGCGTACGCCTTCTGGGTCATCAGCGAGCGGCGTACGTCGGGGTGGTGGGTGATGCTTACCCGTGGGGCGTCCGGGTTGCCGCCGGAGGCGAGGTCGGCTCCTTGGACCCGGGTCTTGGCGTAATCCAGCGCGTTCAGGTAGCCGGTGGACAAGGTGGCGATGGCCTTGGTGCCGACCAGCATCCGGGCGTGCTCGATCACCTGGAACATCTGGGCGATGCCGTCGTGCACCTCGCCCAGCAACCAGCCCCGAGCCGGCTCCTGGTCGCCGAAGGTCAGTTCGCACGTGGTGGAGACCTTGATGCCCATCTTCTTCTCTACGTTGGTGGCGTAGACCCCGTTCCGTTCCCCGGTCAGCTCGCCGGTGGTGGGATCGAAGTGGTGCTTGGGCACGACGAAGAGCGACAGGCCCTTGGTGCCGGGACCACCGGCGCCCTCCACTCCGACCGGACGAGCCAGCACCAGGTGGATGATGTTCTCGGTCATGTCCTGCTCGCCGGAGGTAATGAACCTTTTCACGCCTTCGAGGTGCCAGGAGCCGTCGGCCTGCGGGATCGCGCGGGTCCGACCGGCGCCGACGTCAGAGCCGGCGTCCGGCTCGGTCAACACCATGGTCGCGCCCCACTGCCGCTCGATCATGATCTCGGCGATCCGCCGGTCCCGCTCGGTGCCGTTGAACCACAGCACGGTGGCGAACTTCGGCCCGGCGGCGTACATGAACAGCGCCGGGTTCGCGCCCAGGTTCAGCTCGTTGGCCGCCCACTGTAGAGACGGCGGGCTGGGTTGGCCGCCCAGCTCGGCCGGCAGTCCCAGGTTGTAGAACCCGGCCTCCATCAGGCTCGCGTACGAGGCCTTGAACGTCTCCGGCAGGGTGACCGTCCTGGTTTCGGGGGCGTAGGCGGGTGGGGTGCGATCGCCGTCGACGAACGAAGCGGCCAACTTGGTGGTGGCCAGGTGCTCGATCTCGGTCAGCACGGCCACTGCGGTGTCGCAGTCCATCTCCTCGTAGGGTTCGTGCCCGAGCACCTCGTCGCGGCCCAGGAGCTCGAAGAGGTTGAAGAAGATGTCTCGCAGATTCGACTTGTAGTGGCTCATCGTCGCTCCCTGGCACAAGTTACTGATCAGTAACTTGATTATGCTACTCGTCAGTAACTTAGACAAGCCAGAATAACTTCCGTGACAGGAGTGAAAATTGTGACCCTGAGGGTCTTGTGTTGGTTTCCTCAGTAGGGCCATAATCCGGCGTGGACGGACCTCTTCCCCGCGACACCATCCCTGGAGGCTTCGATGACGCAACTGGATGTCAACCTCTTCGACTACGCCATGTTGTTCGTCTACTTTGCCCTGGTCGTCACCATCGGGGTCCTGGCCCGGCGGGCGATCGCGAACTCCGAGGACTTCCTCCTCTCCGGCCGCTCGCTGCCGGCCTGGGTCACCGGCATCGCCTTCATCTCCGCAAACCTGGGCGCCATCGAGATCTTGGGCATGGCGGCGAACGGTGCTCAGTACGGCATCTCGACGGTCCACTTCTACTGGATCGGTGCGGTGCCGGCCATGGTGTTCCTCGGCCTGGTGATGATGCCGTTTTACTACGGCTCCCGGGTCCGGAGCGTGCCGGAATACCTGCGCCGTCGCTTCAACCGTCCCACCCACCTGTGGAACGCGCTGACCTTCGCCGCGGCCAGTGTGTTGACCGCCGGGGTGAACCTGTACGCGCTGTCACTGGTCATCGAGGCGCTGCTGGGCTGGCCGCAGTGGCTGTCGATCTTGATATCGGCGGTCTTCGTGCTCGCCTACATCACCCTCGGCGGACTGTCCGGGGCCATCTACAACGAGGTGCTGCAGTTCTTCGTGATCATCGCCGGCCTGATCCCGCTGGTGCTGATCGGGCTCAAGGACGTCGGCGGGTGGTCCGGCCTGGAGGAGAAGGTGGTCGCCAACTCACCGGCCGGCGCGGCGATGTTCGACAGCTGGGGCGGCACCGGCGTCGGTAGCTGGACCAACCCGCTGGGTGACTGGATCGGCATCGCCATGGGCCTGGGCTTCGTGTTGTCCTTCGGCTACTGGACCACGAACTTCACCGAGGTGCAGCGGGCGTTGTCGGCCAAGAACCTCTCCGCCGCCGAGCGCACACCACTCATCGGCGCCTTCCCGAAGATCTTCATCCCGGCGCTCACCATCATCCCCGGTTTGATCGTCATCGCCATCTTCCCGGGTTTCGGCGAGGCGGGCTCAGGCACTACCTTCAACGACGCCATCCCGGCGCTGATGAACCACTACCTGCCGAACGGGACCCTGGGTATCGCGGTCGCCGGGCTGCTGGCGGCGTTCATGGCCGGCATGGCGGCCAACGTGAGTTCGCTGAACACGGTCTGGACCTACGACATCTGGCAGACCTACATCAAGAAGGACCGACCGGACAGCTACTACCTGAGGGTCGGCCGGGTGGTGACCGTCGTCGGCATCCTCATCGGCATCGGCACGGCGTTCATCGCGTCTCAGTTCGGCAACATCATGAACTACATCCAGTCGTTGTTCTCCTTCTTCAACGCACCGGTGTTCGCGACCTTCATCATCGGCATGTTCTGGAAGCGGATGACCCCGTGGGCCGGCTTCTTCGGGTTGGTGTCCGGCTTCCTGGCCGCGTTGGCCTTCCAGTACCTCGTCGGTCCCAACGTCGCCTACTTCTATTCAGGCCAGACCTTCGACGGTGAGTTGAACGCCCAGATGGTCAACTTCTACGGGGCTATCGCCGCGTTCGTGGTCGATGCCGTGGTGACCGTGGTGGTCACCCTGTTCACCACACCGCGACCGGTCCACGAGCTGAAGGGCCTGGTCTGGGGGGTTCCCGATCCCGACGCGGGTGACCCGCACGAAGGCTACGTCCGCAAGTGGTACGAGTCGCCGAAGCTGTTGGGCTTCACCGCCCTCGGTATCGTCGCCGTCCTGTCGATCATCTTCATCTGAGAGAGGCAACGCGCATGTCTCACCACGAACAGCACCAACCCCATTACGAGCCGTCCTCTGAGGAGATGAAGCCGAAGGACGCCGTCGAGTCCGCGGCCTCCAAGCTGTTCGACCTGCGGATCATGATCGGCGGGTTGTTCACCTTCTACGGGGTGGCACTGATCATCTACGGCTTCTTCACCGGCGACGCTGAGATCGCCAAGTCCGCCGGCATCCACATCAATCTGTGGCTCGGCGTCGGGATGCTGGTCCTCGGACTGCTGTTCCTGCTCTGGGCGAAGCTGGCGCCGGTCACCCACGAGATTCCCCCGAGCGCTGACGCCGCTGTCTCGCCGCCCACGGGGCACTGACACCTCAGTCAGTCGGGGTCCAGGTCGGCGACCCGGAAGCCCAGGTGAGCGGCCAGCGCCTCGGACAGTTCGGTCAGCTGCTCAGGACTGATCGTGCAACCCGCCAGCCCGGCCAATCCGCTGACCTCGCGCAGCTCGGCGGACCGCAGGTCGACCTCGCGGCAGCGCGTCCGGGAGAGTTCCAGAGTACGGATCTGGCACTCCTGAAATCGCACCCGGGTGAGTTGGGCCTCCACCAGGTCCAGTTCGTCGATCACGCAGCGCCGCAGCAGCACGTCCTTCCAGGTGCTCGAACGAGCGTTCAGGTAGGAGATCTTCGTGTCCTCGACGACCAGCCCGTCCAGGGTCGCCTCGTACCACTCGATCGCGCCGAGTCGGGATCGGGAGACCACGCTGCCGCGCCACAGGCTGCGGGGTCCACTCAGCTGCGCGGCCTCGACCTCGCTGAGATCGGACTCGACCAGGTGCGTGCCGGTCAGGTCGGTGCCGGTCAGGTCACAGCCGAGGAAGGCGCACTCGGAGAACGTGGAGTGCCGCAGGTCCCGGCCGGCCAGGTCCACCCGGTCGTACAGCTGGCCCGCGTAGCTGTCTCCGTCCAGCAGCGTGGACCCGTCCGAGGGGTTCCGTGGCACCGGCTTGCGGCTCGGGATCTTCGGTGGTTGCGTGATGGCGGGGGTGGGCATCGGTCCGAGACTAGAGGGTGGACGTACGGTGGGTGGAGAACGTCGACGAAGGAGTCAGCCGTGACCAAGCGGGACCGCCGGGAGATCGAGCCGATGGACGACGTGCGCATCGGTCCACAAGCCGAGGATTCCGCCGGGTTGAAGGGGGTCACGGTCGCGTTGCGCCGGTCGTTGAAGGAGATGGGCCCGCGGCGTACGGCCAAGACGTTGACCAAGCTCAACCAGGTCGAGGGCTTCGACTGCCCCAGCTGTGCATGGCCTGATCCGGACGCCGGCCACCGGCACGCCGCGGAGTTCTGCGAGAACGGGGCCAAGGCGGTTTCGGAGGAGGCCACCAAGACCCGAGCGACGCCGGAGTTCTTCGCCCAGCACAGCATCGCCGAACTCGACAGCCAGACCGAGCACTGGCTGGGTCAGCAGGGCCGGATCACCCACCCGATGGTGAAGCGGCCGGGCGCGACCCATTACGCCCCCATCTCCTGGGACGAGGCCTTCGACCTCATCGCGGCTGAGCTCGGCGCACTCGCCAGCCCCGACGAAGCCGTCTTCTACACCTCGGGACGGACGTCCAACGAGGCCGCCTTCGCCTACCAGCTTTTCGTCCGGGCGTACGGGAGCAACAACCTGCCGGACTGCTCGAACATGTGTCATGAATCGACCTCGGTCGCGTTGGCCGAGACGATTGGGATCGGCAAGGCCAGCGTCAGTCTCGATGATGTGCACGGTGCCGAGCTGTTGGTGCTGGCGGGCCAGAACCCGGGGACCAACCACCCACGGATGCTGTCGGCCCTGGAGGAAGCGAAGGACCGCGGCGCGATGATCATGGCGATCAATCCGCTCCGCGAGCCGGGGATGGTCAACTTCCGCAATCCGCAACGGCCCCGCGGGATTGTCGGTAAGGGGACCGACCTGGCCGACCTGTACCTGCCGGTCAAGATCAACGGTGATCTGGCCCTGTTCCAGGCCATCGGCTCGCTGCTGGTCGAGTGGGACACCATCGACCACGACTTCATCGACCGCTACACCCACGGGTTCGAGGCCTGGCGCGACCACGTGCGCGACCTCGACTGGGACCAGGTCGAGCGGTCCACCGGGCTGAGCCGGGCGCAGATCACCGAGGCGGCGCGGATGATCGCCAACTCCTCGGCCACCGTCTACTGCTGGGCGATGGGACTGACCCAGCACCGCAACTCGGTGGCCACGATCTCCGAGATCGCCAACGTCGCCTTCCTGCAGGGCAACATCGGCAAGCCGAACGCCGGCCTGCTGCCGGTTCGGGGCCACTCCAACGTCCAGGGCGACCGGACGATGGGGATCTGGGAGCGGGTGCCCGACCACTTCCTCGACTCCCTGCAGGCTGAGTTCGGGTTCGAGCCGCCGCGCAAGCACGGCTACGACACCGTGGCCGCGATCCGAGCCCTGCGGGACGGGCACGCGCACGTCTTCTTCGGTCTGGGCGGCAACTTCGTGCTGGCCGCGCCTGATACCGAGGTGACCGCCGAGGCTCTGCGCCGGGCCCGGCTGACGGTGCAGGTCTCTACCAAGATCAACCGGTCGCACCTGGTCTGCGGCGACACCGCGCTGATCCTGCCCACCCTGGGCCGGACCGAGATCGACCGGCAGGCAAGCGGCGAGCAGTTCGTCTCGGTCGAGGACTCCACCTGCTCGGTGCATGCATCTCGCGGACCACTGGAACCGGCGAGTGAGCAGTTGCGGTCCGAGGTCGCGATCGTCACCGAGCTGGCCGAACGCACGCTGGGGAATCGGCACCAGATCGCCTGGCGTGAGATGCGCGACGACTACCGGGTGATCCGGACCCACATCTCCCGGGTGGTGCCGGGCTTTGAGTCCTACGAGGTGTCGGTCGCCCGACCCGGAGGGTTTGTCTTGCCGCACCCGCCGCGCGATAGTCGCACCTTCCCGACGTCGTCGGGACGGGCCGAGTTCACGGTGTCACCGCTGGAGCTGCTGCAGGTCGCGCAGGATCAGCTGGTCTTGCAGACGCTGCGCAGCCACGACCAGTTCAACACCACGATCTACGGCTTGGACGACCGCTACCGAGGCATCCTCGGCGGTCGCCGGGTGGTGTTCGTCAACCCCGACGATCTAACCGCGCTGTCGCTGACCAACAACCAGCAGGTTGATCTGATCGGGCACTGGCCCGGTGACGACATCGAGCGACGGGCCAGCGGGTTCCGGATCGTGGCCTACGACACCCCGCGCGGTTGCGCCGCGGCGTACTATCCCGAAACGAATGCGCTGGTGCCGCTGGACTCCACCGCCGCAGGCAGCAACACCCCCACCTCCAAATCGGTGATCATCTCGATCGTCCCGGCCGGGACTCCTTGGTCGGAGCCGAAGTCGGGGTCGCAGCAGATGGACGCGACCCGATCCGACGAGGGGCACAAGAGCCGACCGGAGCCGATCCACCTGTCTTGAGGATGCGAGTCGGCCAGGCGGATCACCGATGGGCTGGACAGACAGGATTCGTCCTGGTCGCTGGCCGAGGGCGGCGTTGTGGCCGAGCGACTGGTGGACGGTGGCGGGCGCTAACGTCGTGACCATGACTGACATCGACGCCACGCGAAAGATCTTGACCGACGCCTTCGGCCGAGTTCGAGAGGGTGTGGCCGAGCTGACCGACGGACTGAGCGACGAGACCGTCGGGTGGCAGCCCCTCCCGGGAGCCAACTCGATCGCCTGGCTGCTCTGGCATCTCAGCCGGGTGCAGGACGACCACCTGGCCGACGCCGCCGGTACCGACCAGATCTGGCTGCGCTATCGCGACGAGTTCGCCCTGCCACTGGAGGCTGACGACACCGGCTTCGGGCACTCCGCCGAGCAGGTGGCTCGGGTCCGGGTCCCGGCCGATCTGCTGGCTCGTTACCACGCCGATGTGCACACCGCCACGATCGCCTACCTGGATCAGCTGACCACGAAGGAGCTGGATCGGGTCATCGACCGCCATTGGGATCCGCCGGTGACCGTGGCGGTGCGGCTGGTCAGTGTGATCGACGACTGTGCCAAGCATCTGGGTCAGGCCGAGTACGTGCGCGGGCTCGCCGTCCGGCGGAACGGTGGCTCGACCTCTCCAGAGGGAATCGGCCGGTGAGCGGACCCGCGTCGGATCAGACGTCGGCGACCGAGCACCGCTTCTACGGTGATTTCGCGCCCTGGTGGCCGTTGATCTCCCCGCCCGAGGAGTACGCCGAGGAGGCGAGCTTCGCCGCGACGCTGTTGGCCGCGGGCGGTGCGACCAGCACCGTGTTGGAGCTGGGCAGCGGCGGTGGGCATCTCGCCTCGCACCTGGCCGATCGTTTCGAACTGACGCTGGTGGACCTGTCCGAGCCGATGCTTACCGTCTCCCGAGCGCTCAATCCGAGGGCGACCCACCACCAGGGCGACATGAGAACCGTCCGGCTCGACCAGCAGTTCGACGCGGTGTTCATTCACGACGCGATCGACTACATGACCACCGAGGACGATCTACGGCTGGCGATCGAGACCGCGTACGCGCACTGCCGGCCGGGCGGCATCGCCGTGCTGGTGCCCGACGACGTGACCGAGAGCTTCGTCGAACGCACCATCTACGGTGGCTCTGATGCTCTTGACGGGCGAGCCGCGCGGTATCTGGAGTGGTCATGGGACCCTGACCCGCACGACTCGTGGACGATCACGATCTACACCTTCGTGCTCCGTGAGGCCAACGGCGCGGTCGAGACCTCGCACGAGACGCACCGCTTCGGATTGTTCTCCCGCGACGTCTGGCTCGCGCTGCTGAGTGAGACGGGCTTCAGCGCCAGCGCGCACGCTGAACTTCCCACCGGCGAAGACCATCCCCGGACCTGGTTCGTGGGCCGCCGAGACCGGTGATAGGTGGACTACCGTGAATGAAGTCTGCACATGGTCCCGGATGGAGAGGCTGCAACCACGTTGAACGAGCGAGCCGAGAGGTCCATCAGGAGCGCCGATGCCGAGAACACCCGGCCGCCTCGACCGCCGAGCGTCTCCGCTGACGCGAACGAGGATGACCCGAACCCGCCCGAAACCAGCGAGTTCAGCCGCCCCGAGCAGTTTTACCCGGCTCGGCCGCGACGGTTGCGGCCGCGGGCCAGGCTCCGCCTCTTCGCCCGTCGCCCGAAGGAGCAGATCGGCAAGCCGAGCGGGGACAACGAGCACTTCGTGTCCTGGCTCACCGACCAGTCGATGCTGGCCGACGCGACGGAGTTCGCTCGCAAGTTCTCCGGCCTGGGCAGCATGTGGCAGAACCCGTTCGCCGATCCGGACCCCCGGGCAGCGATCGAAAAGACGTCGGTGTGGTTCACCGCGTACCCGATTTCCATGATCACCAAGCCGGGTACGTCCTTCTTGGGATCACTCGGCGATCCGGACCTGTGGAAGACGTTCCAGGCGATCGGGATCGACGGGCTGCACACGGGACCGGTGAAGCAGGCCGGCGGTCTCGACGGCTGGGACGCCACCCCCAGCGTGGACGGTCACTTCGACCGGATCAGCACCCAGATCGACGCCAGCTTCGGGACCGAGGAGGAATACCGGTCCATGTGCGAGGTCGCGGCGGCGCACGACGGCACCGTGATCGACGACATCGTCCCGGGTCACACCGGCAAGGGGGCCGACTTCCGGCTGGCCGAGATGGGGGTCGGGGACTATCCCGGCATTTACCACATGGTCTATATCCCGGCCGAGGACTGGGACCTGCTGCCGCGGGTGCCGCGCGGGCGGGACTCGGTCAACCTGAACGCCGAGGCCGAGGACCGGCTGCAGAAGGCGGGCTACATCGTCGGCCGCCTGCAGCGGGTGATCTTCTATGAGGCCGGGCTCAAGGACACCAACTGGAGCGCCACCGCTCCGGTCCTTGGGCCCGACGGGGTGGAGCGCCGCTGGGTCTACCTGCACTACTTCAAGGAGGGCCAGCCGTCGATCAACTGGCTCGATCCCTCGTTCGCCGGGATGAGACTGGTGATCGGGGACGCACTGCACTCCCTGGGCGATCTCGGCAGCGGCGCCCTGCGGCTGGACGCTAACGGATTCCTCGGGGTGGAACGCAACACCGACGACTCTCCGGCCTGGTCGGAGGGTCATCCACTGTCGGAGGCGGCCAACCAGCTGATCGCGAGCATGGTGCGCAAGGTGGGCGGCTTCACGTTCCAGGAGCTCAACCTCTCCATCGACGACATCGCGCAGAGCTCGGCTCGGGGAGCCGACCTGTCCTACGACTTCGTCACCCGGCCCGCCTACCACCACGCGATGGCCACCGGGGACACCGATTTCCTCCGGCTCACCATGCGGCTGGCCACCGACCTCGGCGTGGAGCCGGTGGCCTTGGTGCACGCGTTGCAGAACCACGACGAGATGACGTACGAGCTCGTGCACTTCGCTGCCGTGCATCGCGACGACAGGTTCAGCTTCCGGGGCGAGGAAATGTACGGCGATGATCTCGC
>JAKDLH010000303.1 GCA_030452945.1 Microlunatus sp.
GAGTGCGGCGACGACGATCCACTGAGCCCAGTTGAGGATCGACATGGGACCGGGTACGAGGTGACCCGCGGCCCCCAGCGGAGTGAGCCAGTCGGCCGCCCCGCGCGGCCCCAACGTGCCGAGCAGCAGGGTGACGCCGAGCGGGACCACGACCGTAGTCAGACAGGCCAGCCACGCCCGGGGCAGCAGCAACCCGGCCGCGCAGCCGACACCCACCGGGATCAACTGAACGAGTAAGCTGCCGACCACGACCGACGGCCCGCCCAGCCATGACTCGGGCGCCGCTCCGAGCGCGGTCACGGCCAGCACGCACGCGAGGAGGCCGAGGGTGCCGATCGCGACGGCGTAGATCGCAGCTCCGGCCCAGTAGGCCCGCACCGCCGGTTGCTGGGCTTTGGGCGTTCGAAGCTCACTGGTCGCGAGCGCGGCGGAGAAGGGCGTCAGCAGCGTCATCAACAGCTGCGCCAGGGGGATCAGAGCGGCGACCGTACGGTCGGGTGGGTTGAGAACGGCCGCGAGGATGAAGGCCGCCGCGGCGGCGACCAGCACCGTGGAGATCGCCAACGCCAGCCGCACGTCGGAGCCGAGCAGCAGATCTTTCAATGCCGCTGCGACGCCAACTCCGGGCCCTCTCGCCATCGCTTCCCCCTCCGTGACGTTCCCGCGGGAACGTCCCGAACCGTAGCGGTCCTGACCGAAGGGGGAAGCCAGGCGGGCTGGCCGGCTGACCTGTTCTCACGCTGGCTCCTATGCTGACGCACACCATGAGTGAGGACCTGTTCGGCGGCGTGATCGGCACCCCGGCCATTCCCGTCGCGGCGAGCACGGGCGGCAGCCTGACCGACGCGAACCGGGCCGCCGGCACCGAGCAGAGCGGGTTGCCGCTCGCGGTGCGGATGCGGCCTCGCACCCTGGACGAGATCGTCGGTCAACAGCACCTCCTCGCAGCCGGCTCGCCGCTGCGCCGGCTCGCCGCCGGCGAGGCGATGTCGGTGTTTCTCTGGGGACCACCCGGGACCGGCAAAACCACGATCGCCTCGGTGGTCTCCGGGCAGACCGACTCGAAGTTCGTGGAGATCTCGGCGGTGACCGCCGGGGTCAAAGAGGTGCGAGCGGTGCTCGACCAGGCTCGCCGCGACCTGCGTACGGGTCGGCAGACCGTGCTGTTCGTCGATGAGGTGCACCGGTTCTCCAAGACCCAGCAGGATGTGCTGTTGCCGGCGGTGGAGAACCGGCTGGTCACCCTGATCGCGGCCACCACGGAGAATCCCAGCTTCTCGGTCATCTCCCCGCTGCTGTCGCGTTCGCTGCTGCTCACCTTGAAGCCGTTGACCGACGACGACGTCGCCGAACTCCTGGACCGGGCGCTGAGCGGCGACCGCGGGTTGGGCGGCAGCTACACCGTCGACGACGACGCCCGCTCCACCATCCTGCGGTTGGCCGGCGGCGATGCCCGCCGGGCGCTGACCTACCTGGAGGAGTCGGCCGCCGGGGCCAAGGCCGTCCAATCCTCAGCCATCACCACCGACATCGTGGAGCAGGCCGTCGACCAGGCGGCTATCCGCTACGACCGCGCCGGCGACCAGCACTACGACGTGATCAGCGCCTTCATCAAGTCCATCCGCGGCTCCGACGTCCAAGCCGCGCTGCACTATCTCGCGCGGATGGTCGCGGCCGGCGAGGATCCCCGGTTCATCGCCCGCCGGCTGGTCATCCTGGCCAGCGAGGACATCGGGCTGGCCGATCCGTCCGCGCTGACCACGGCGGTCGCCGCCGCCGACGCGGTGGCGTTCATCGGGATGCCGGAGGGCCGGATCAATCTGGCGCAGGCCGTCATCGCCTTGGCGCTGGCCCCGAAATCCAACGCCGTGATCGGCGCCATCGACGCCGCCCTGGCCGACGTGCACGCCGGGAAGATCGGGCTGGTCCCGCCCCACCTGCGCGACGCGCACTATTCCGGCGCCCAGGCGTACGGGCATGGGTCGGACTACGCCTACGCGCACGACCACCCGCACGGCATCGCCGCCCAGCAGTATCTGCCCGACGACCTCACCCACGCCCGCTACTACACCCCGACCGACCACGGATCGGAGGCCGCGCTGGCCACCCGGCTGGCCCGGATCGAGCAACTGCTGGGACGGGACTGGGCCGACGCGGCTGAGTAACAGGGAAACCAACCGGACCACGCAGGGTAGGGTTTGCCCTCGGTCCTGACCCCGACAGAGAAGGAACCTGGATGACCCTCGGAGGCATCGCCGGCCTGATCGCCGCCGTCGCGTTCGTCGCGCTGGTGGGGCTGGCCGCCGTCCCCCTGATCAAACTGGGCCGGGTGCTGGACGAGCTTCGCCGGGCAGTGTCCGACGTCGGTCAGGAATCGGTGCCGATCCTGACCGAGCTGCAAGAGACGGTCCGCGTCACCAACGACGAGATCGGCAAGCTGGGGCTGGTGACCGAGGACGTCGCCGCGGTCAGCAACCACGCCACCGTGGTGACCAAGAACGCCGCCAACGTGAGCGCACTGGTCGGTGAGACCGTCGGCGGGCCACTGATCAAGGTGGCCGCGGTAAGCCACGGGCTGCGGGCAGCGGTGCGGGGCACGGGACCGGGCACCGATCTTGAGATCGCCGCGTCACCGCGGCGACAGAGGAGGGGCTGAACCATGGGTCGACTCTTCTGGGTCGCCGTCGGGGCCGGGGTCACGGTGTACGTGGTGGTGAAGGTGCGCAAAGTCGTCCGGACCGCCGGTCCCGAGGCTGTGGCGGGGAAGGTCCAGCACGCGATCGAGGACGCGATCGATGAGGCGAAGGCGTTCGCGGGCCGGTACCGAGCTGCCTCGGCCGAGCGGGAGGCGGAGCTCCGCGAGACGTTCGGCCTGACCCAGTAACCACCACCCGACTTCCTTCTTCCTAGGAACCACACATGAAAACCGCCGACATCCGGCGCCGCTTCCTGGACTTCTTCTCCGCTCGCGGCCACGAGGTGGTGCCATCGGCACCACTGCTCTACAACGACCCGACGCTGCTGTTCGTCAACTCCGGCATGGTGCCGTTCAAGCCGTACTTCACCGGGGCGGAGCCAGCCCCCTTCGACCGCGCCGCCAGCGTGCAGAAGTGTGTCCGCACCCTCGACATCGAGGAGGTCGGCAAGACCACCCGGCACGGCACGTTCTTCCAGATGAACGGGAACTTCTCCTTCGGCGACTACTACAAGGCCGAGGCGATCAAGTTCGCGTGGGACCTGGTCACCACCTCCGCCGAGGCGGGCGGGCTGGGCTTCGACCCGGACCGGATCTGGGTCACCGTGCTGCACTCCGACGACGAGGGCGCGGCCCTGTGGTCCAACATCGCTGGGCTGCCGGATGCTCGGATCCAGCGCCGGGGACTGCTGGACAACTACTGGCACATGGGAATCCCCGGCCCCGGTGGTCCGTGCAGCGAGATCTACGTCGATCGCGGCAGCGAACACGGACCTGACGGCGGCCCGGTCGTCGACGAGGACCGGTTCCTGGAGATCTGGAACCTGGTCTTCATGGCCGAGGAGCTGACCGCGGTCCGGGCCAAGGACGACTTCGATGTGGCTGGGCCGCTGCCGCGTCCCAACATCGACACCGGGATGGGTCTGGAGCGGGTGGCCTACCTGCTGCAGGGCGTGGACAACCTGTACGAGATCGATGAGGTCTACCCGGTGATCGAACGGGCCGCCGACCTCGCCGGCAAGCGGTACGGGGCCCGCCATGACGACGACGTGCGACTGCGGGTCGTGGCCGATCACGTCCGCTCCTCGCTGATGCTGATCGGTGACGGCGTCACCCCAGGAAACGAGGCCCGCGGCTACGTGCTGCGGCGGCTGCTGCGCCGGGTGGTCCGCTCGATGCGGCTGCTCGGAGTGGACGAACCGAGCTTCGGCGAGCTCTTCCCCACCAGCAAGGACGCGATGAAGGGCTCCTATCCCGAGCTGGAGACCGATTTTGCCCGGATCTGCGACATCGCGTACGGAGAGGAGGAGGCGTTCCGCGGCACGCTCACCGCCGGCACCCACCTGTTCGACCGGGCGGTCGGTGACGCGAAGTCCCATTCGACCACGACCCTGTCCGGCGACCGCGCCTTCCAGCTGCATGACACGTACGGGTTCCCGATCGAGCTCACCTTGGAGATGGCGGCCGAGCAGGGCCTGGAGGTGGACGAGGCCGGTTTCCGTACCTTGATGACCGAGCAGCGCGACCGGGCCAAGGCCGACGCC
>JAKDLH010000304.1 GCA_030452945.1 Microlunatus sp.
GAGCTGGTGCGTCGGTGTACGGCATCCTCGCCTCCCCTTCCCTGCTGCCTGGTGGTCTGATGACCCGGTGTAGCTCGACCCGGTGTAGCTCGACCCGGTGTGGCTTCGCTATTCCTCAAGTATAGAACAGGCGTTCGATAATTGGCAAGGGTTTCGACGGACGATGATTGCGATCGACCTGTGCTGTAGCGTCAGCGAGCCTCCGGGCCCGGGTGAGCTCAGCGGCATACGGCCAGGGTTTGTTCTTAGCCGTTGAGGATGCGGGCCTTCTGCTGTGCTAGTTCCTCGTCGGTGAGGATGCCTTGTGCGTGTAACGTCGCGAGGCGTTCGAGGGCCTCGATCACCCCGTCGCCTGTGGGTGCGGGAGGCGCAAGGGGCGGGGGCGCTGGTTGTGCCGCGGCGGCCTGTTGCTGGCGGTAGGCCTCGGCCTCGGCTTCCTGCTGCGATCGGGCCTGCGCCTTGCGGCTCACCGACCCGCTGACCGCGCTGGCGGTGCCAGCGACCACGGCCGTGCGGGCGGCGAGGCCCATCAGACCCGGCCGGCCAACTCGTCGTCTCATGACTGTGCCTCTCTTGTCTGGCTGAGATCGGTCAGCACGGATGCCACGTCCTCATGCGCCACCCGTTGCATCACGAGCAGCTGCCCGCCCAGGTCTCGGATCGCGGAGGCGATCTCTGCCGCCCACGTGTTCTCCCAGGCGACCATCAGGACGGTCGAGCCGGGTTGCATCTCGGCCGCGATGGCCATCGCGTCCGCCTCACCGATGAGGTCGGGCACGGCGGTGGGAAAGCCGAGGAGCTCCTCGGCTTGCTCGGGTGACTCGGCATCGAACATGGTCACCGCGCCGTCCGGGTCCTTGCGCACGAGCAGCACATCGAGGACGCGAACGGTCCCCAGATCGACCGCACGGGATACCGCTTCACGGATGCCGCCCTGGTCCAGTTCGCCTTCGAAGAGAATGACCGCGATGTCTACCGGGCCGACAGACTGCGCTACTGCTTCTTGCATGATCGCCCGCTCTCTTGAGCGTTGATGGGGATGGTTCTCCGAGCGTACCTGTGACGACGTGAGCCGGGACCGCACTAGGCTCTGGCCACCAGATCGCACAGGACGGAGCGTGCCCCATGACGACGCCGATCGATCGGCCACGCGAACTCATCCCGCGCGGCGCACTGATCCTTGTCGTCCTGGCAGCCGGCTTCGTGGTCGTGTTCGGTCTGCGCCTCGTGTCGGGGCTGGTGGCCCCTGCCTTCCTGGCGCTGGTCCTGACCATCGCCGCGTCCCCGATCCGCGACTTGATCACCCGGCGGGGCGCTCCCTACTGGGTCGGGACGATCGCGGCCGCCTTGACCGTGTACATCGGAATGCTCACGCTCGTCGTTCTCCTGGTCGTGTCCGCCGCAGAGCTGGCCGGCCTGCTGCCTCAGTACGCGTCGTCGCTCGACTCGCTCCTTGATGGCGTCAAGGGCTGGTTGGCCGGCTTCGGGGTGCAGCAGGAGCAGGTCTCGGCACTGACGTCCTCGCTCGACCTGGGCAAGGTCGGGCAGTTCATCACAGGTCTGCTCGGTGGTATCGCCTCGATGGCCACCAGCTTGCTATTCGTGCTCGCGCTCATCTTGTTCACCTTCGTGGATGCGCGAGGTTTCTCCGAGTGGCTGGGCGCGATCAGCGCGGAGCGGCCGGCGTTTGTCGAAGCGATGTCTCGTTTCACCACGGGGACGCGTCGCTACCTCATCGTCACCACAGTGTTCGGGGCGATCGTCGCGGCCCTCGACACCGTCTTCTTGTGGGCTGTCGGGGTGCCTGGTGCGCTGTTGTGGGGGCTGTTGGCCTTCATCACCAACTACATCCCGAACATCGGCTTCCTCATCGGGCTTATCCCGCCGGCCCTGCTCGGGCTGCTGTCAGGCGGGTGGGGACTGTTTATCGCGGTGGTGGTTGTCTACAGCGTCCTCAACGTGGTCATCCAGTCGCTCATCCAGCCGAAGCTGGTCGGTGACGCGGTCGGGCTCTCGGCCACTATCACGTTCCTGTCACTCGTGGTGTGGGCGTTGCTGCTCGGTGGCCTCGGAGCGGTGCTCGCGGTGCCCCTGACGCTGCTGGTCAAAGCGCTACTCGTCGATGTCGACCCCCGTAGCAGATGGGTCGGTGGCCTGCTCGGCGACCGCTCCACCACGGTCCCTACCGAGCCGGCATGAGGACAGGCGTCAGGACTCCACCACGCCCGAGGGCCCTCGGCGCTGTTATTGTCACCTGGACGCAAGGCCCTTGACGCTGTGGAGAGGAAGAGCATGGCAACTCTGACCGTGTGGAAGTTCGATTCGGAGGGCGGTGCAGAGACGGCCGTCGACACGCTGAAAAACCTGGTCACGCAGGAACTGATCAAGGTCTCCGACGCGGCCACCGTGACGTGGCCGCAAGGCAAGAAGAAGCCGAAGACCCGTCAGCTCCACAATCTCGCAGCGGCCGGTGCCATGGGCGGCGCCTTCTGGGGCCTGCTGTTCGGGTTGATCTTCTTCGTTCCCCTGCTCGGCGCCGCGATCGGCGCTGCGGTCGGTGGGATGTCCGGCAGCCTGGCAGATGTCGGTATCGACGACGGGTTCATCAACCGGGTCCGCGACGAGGTCCAGCCCGGCACCTCGGCCCTGTTCGTGATGTCCTCGGATGCCGTCCTGGACCGGGTCCGGGACGCGTTCGCCGGCCAGAGCCCCAAGCTCATCCACACCAACCTGTCCGCCGAGCAGGAGAACTCGCTACGCGAGGCCTTCGGCGAGGACTGACCCACACGGCGTGAGTCGTATCTCTTGTTCGAACGGCGGTTGCAGCTGCTGCGACTCTCATCGCCCAGCTGTTCATTGACGAACTGTTCATTGACGAGTTGGACCTCGTCTGACTGAGGTCACTGTAGGCAACGAAGCCCGGCCCGCCAGGGACACGCCCGTCGGGGCGGGGGCGCTGTCGCTGATCGTCCTGCCGATGGCCGCGGCACGTTGTTGAGGTGCAGCGAAGACTGTTGGCCCGGGGCCGGACATCCTGCACGGATAAAGCTTGCTGAGCAGCTCGCGCAAACTGTGGGTGTACGTGCGATGAGCGGCATGAGCGTACGGATGGGGCGGGTCGGCGCTTGAACGCTCCGCGTCAATCGCGGCGGTATGACGCACCTGAACGGCGCGATGCATGATGCGCGGTGATCGGTGTTGCGGGTCGTTGTCGCGCCGAGGGTCTCGCGGGCTGGCCTGGCCGTCAGTCGACGCGGAGTTGTTCGATTCGCTGTCCGGTCATCTCCGCGATGAGGTCGAAGTCCTTGTCGAGGTGGAGTACGACGTGGTGGTTCAACTCGGCTACTGCGGCGATCAGCAGGTCTGGAATGGAGGGTGCGCGGTGGTGGCCGCGTTCGGCCAGAAGCCGCTGGACCTCGACAGCGCGGTCCTCCACTGCTGGGGTCAGGTACGTCACCGGCATCGAGGCCAAGGGCGGGGATCCCAGGGCCTTAGCCAGTTCGGCGGCGGATCGCGCGGAGTAGCCGGCCTCCAGCAGCGTCACGGTGGCGATGCCGACCAGCCCGCGTTCGATGCGGTTCGCCCATGCCGCGGCATCCGGGCTGGTTCCGAGCCGGACCAGCGCCGACTTGTCGATCAGCCAGGAGGCGGTCATGTCCAGGCGTCAGCCATGACAGTTTCGTCGCCGAGGTCAGGCAGCAGATCGGCGATGGCGCGCAGGTCGCTTGCGGTGACCGGTGCCAGAGTCCGTCGAGCTTCGCGGTGCAGATGGCGACGCAGGTATTCGGTGCGGGAGATCCCCAAGCGTGCGGCATGCTCATCGAGCAGTGTCAGGTCCTCGGCAGAGAAGTTACGGATCAGCACATCGGGCATGATGGAACACCTCCTAGATATCTCATGATATCACCACGTGCTGGCTCACGGTTCTGCGGTCATTGGGATGGTCGACTGGCGGGGAGTGACGCGTTCTCGGCAGCAGTGCGTGACCTCGTGTGCGCCGTCAGTCGACGGGGGTCGGCGGTGCCCGGGTGGTCTGACCCGAATCCACGAGTAGGTCGGTGATGCTCCGGCGTGTCCTATCACGAAGGTGCCTGTCCTGCAAGGAGAATCGTGGTTGTCAAAGCCCAGATTCATCGTTGTGGGATGGCACCCTCGTGGTTAGCAAGATGGCCGATCGGAAACGGTGTGGGAAGCGGGTGCAGATCGGCGCGTCGGACCCGGCCC
>JAKDLH010000305.1 GCA_030452945.1 Microlunatus sp.
TGGAAGGCGGTGATGACCATCGCGCGCGACACCGAGGCGAAGTCGGCGAGCGGCGCCAGGATGGGCATGGCCAGGGCCGCATGCCCCGAGGTGGAGGGCACCAAGAACGCCAGCGGGATGTTGATCAAGAACATCAGCACGGCGAACACCGCCGAGGAACTGTTGGAGACCAGGTTCTCCATCGAGTGCAGGACGGTGTCGGTGATCAGAGAGTTGTTCATGATCACGGTGACGCCGCGAGCCAGCACGATGATCAGACCGACCCCGATGAAGTCGCCGGCGCCGCGCACCACTGTGTCGGTCACGACCTTTTCGCCGAGGCCGCCGATCAGACCCACCACCACCGACATCACGATGAACAGCGCGGCCAGCTCGGGGAAATACCAGTCGAACTGCCAACCGAAGCTGTCGGCCTCAGGACCGTTGATCACCTGCGCCCAGGGCACGATCGAAAAGATCATGAAGATGAAGGTGAGCGCGACGACAGCGAGCACGATCTTCTGCCGAGCGGTGAGATCGGGTACCTCTCCCACACCCGCGGCGGCGGCCTCCTCGTCGCCGGGCTGGGGTTTGACCAGCGACTTCTCGGGATTCTTCTTGGTCTTGCGAGCGTATCGGAGGGTGTAGAGAATGCCCACCGGGACCAGCACCACGAACATCAGGAGCCGGAAACCGATGCCGTCCCCGATCGAGATATCCGCGGCGTCCGAGGCGACGCCGGTGGCGAACGGGTTCACCGTGGAGGCGAGGACGCCGATGCCGGCGCCGATCATGATCGTGGACACCGCCACCATCCGGTCGTAGCCCAGACTGAGCACCAGCGGCACGACCAACGCGTAGAAGCCGAGCGTCTCCTCCGCCATGCCCTCGGTGGTGCCGCCGATCGCGAACAGCACCATCAAGATCACGATCAGGATGGCGCCGCGGGAGCCAAACCGGTGGGCGATCCGGGCGATGCCGTTGTCGATGGCGCCGGTCCGCATGGACATGGTGATGAAGATGCCGATGGCGATCACGAACAAGAAGACACCGGCCGCGCCGAAGAGCTCCCCACTCTCGTACGGACCGATGAATCCCCCGTCGGCGGCCTTCACTCCGTAGAGACCGTTGATGGGGGCAAGGAACAGCTGCATCAATCGGTCGGTGAAGGACAGTCCGGCGTCCACGCTCTGGTAGCTGCCAGGGATGGGACCACCGGTCTGCTGGTCGACTTTGTAGGTCCCGGTGGGCACGATGAAGGCCAACACCCAGACCGCGACCGTGACCGCCACCAGCACCGTGAAAGCGCTGGGAAAACTGAACGTCCGGGGCTTCTCCTGGTCCGGGGTGGGCGCGGGCGCGGGATCGGTTTCCGCCGTCATCGGTTCTCCTCGAGTTGCACGGCTGCACAGTGTCGTCCGCTGCACAGGGTGGTCTGCCGCACAGGTCGTCCGTGCAGAGTCGGTCGTCCGTGCAGAGTCGCTGGCGCGAAGAATACTGAGTCACCAGGACTACCGGCGCAACGAACCGCCGATGTCGGCCCCCAGACTGGGAGACTCGATGCCAGCGTATTGTCTTGGGTTCACGACAACGGCCACCGAAAGTAGCTAGCTCGACGACAGCTCGGCAACGAAAGGAACGACATGGCTCTGCATGTGGACTCAGAGGTGGGGACTCTCCGGCAGGTGATCGTGCACCGCCCCGACCTGGAGATGAAGCGGTTGACGCCCACCAACAAGGACTCCTACCTCTTCGACGATGTCTTGTGGGTCAAGCGGGCCAAGCAGGAGCACGACGGCTTCGCGGAAGCCTTGCGCGACCTCGGGGTGAAAGTGCATCTGTTCGACAGGTTGCTCCGGGAGACGGTCGCGCTTCCGGAAGCGCGCAAGCACATCCTGGACGAGTCCTTCGACGAGCGAGTCTACGGTCCGATGGCGACCGACATGCTCTACAACCTCTTCTCCGGTTTCGACGACGAGACCCTGGTCCGGTATCTCATCGGCGGGATGACCAAGCGGGAGTTGCTGGAGTACGTGGATGCTCCCGCTTCGGTGGTCATCTCGGCTCTGGATCTCGACGACCTGTTCCTGCCACCGCTGCCCAATCACCTGTTCACGCGCGACACCTCCGCCTGGATCTATGACGGCGTGTCGATCAACTCGATGCGGATGAAGGCTCGGGTCCGCGAGACCATTCACTACGAGGCGATCTACCGTTGGCACCCGAAATTCGCCGACGCCGAGTTCAACGTCTGGTCCGAAGGGATGGCCAACGGCCGTGCGACGGCCGAAGGCGGGGACATGTTGGTGCTCGGCCGGGGTGCTGTGCTGATCGGGATGAGTGAACGGACCACCTCCCAGGGCGTGGAACGGCTCGCGCAGAAGCTCTTCGCCGGTGGCCAGGCCACCAAGATCGTGGCGCTCGCACTGCCGGTCAAGCGTGCCTTCATGCACCTCGACACGGTGATGACGATGGTCAACGAGGACACCTTCACCAAGTACGCCGGACTGGGCGACCTTCCCTCCTACACCATTGAGCCCGGAGATGCGGAGAAGGAGCTCAAGGTCACCGCGCACGCGGCCGAGGACATGCACGACACGATCGCGCGAGCGATCGGGCTCGACAAGATCAACGTGCTCGCCGCGACCCAGGACGTCAAGAGCGCCGAGCGTGAGCAGTGGGACGACGGTTGCAACGTGCTCGCGGTGAGGCCGGGCGTCGTCGTGGCCTACGAACGCAACGTGACCACGAACACCTATCTGCGTAAGAACGGGGTCGAAGTGGTCACGATCCAGGGCAGTGAGCTGGGACGAGGACGTGGCGGGCCGCGCTGCATGTCTTGCCCGATCGAGCGGGACGGGATCTGAGCGGGCGAGTTTCCCCCGCTCAGCGCTCCAACGAGCACGGGGTGCTGTTCCCCCGAGGCCCCGAGGGACGGCGTAGCACCACCGTCGTGGGACGGGCGATCGTGGCCGACGCGCTCCGCCCGGTGGACCCGGTCGGAGCCCGGACCGCGGATCGGGAGACGGGATGGCGAAGCCAGTATCTGAGCCATTTCCGACGCCTGGTCGAAGCCGGGTTGAGCGGTCCCGACGCCGCGGGCGCGATCGCCTCGTCCGGTCTGGACAGCCTGCACCACCGAATGGTGGTGAGTTCACCGGACGGTGATGCGCCGTTGACGGAGTGGGCCGCCGCCGACGAACGCCTGTCCACGGTCGAGGTGGTCGGCACCGGGGAGCCCGAGACCGAGTTGTCGCTGCCGTACCGAGGTTCCCGGCTGCGGGGTGAGGACCTACGGCACCGGATCGACACCTGGGTCCGGGCCGGGGTGATCGAGCCGTCCACGGCCGAGGCGGTGGCTCTGGTGCTGAGGCATCCCGAGTGGCTCCGGCTGCCGGGTCGAACGATCGCCGTGCTCGGGGCAGGGTCCGAGATGGGTCCGCTGATCGCGTTGCAGCGCTGGGGCGCTCGAGTGGCCGCCGTCGACTTGGCTCGACCGCCAATCTGGTCCCGGGTGCTGGACATCGGCCGCCGCGGTGCCGGGCGGATGGTGCTGCCGGCCCGGACCCCGGACCCGGACGCGCGTTCGGCCGGCGCTGATCTGCTCGGGGCAGCTCCGAGGATCGCCGCCTGGCTGGCCGAGGTGGCCGGGGACGACCAGATCGTGGTCGGCAACTACGTCTACGCCGACGGCGCTACCAACGTAGGAGTCTCAACCGCCGTGGACGTACTCAGCACCCGCCTGCTGGCTGAACGCCCGGACACGGCTCTGGCCTTTTTGGCCACCCCGACCGACGTGTTCGCCGTCCCCGCCGAGGCGGTGCGGCGATCCACGGCTGGCTACGATGATCGGTCCCGTCCGGCCAGGCTTCTCGGACGCGGCGTCCGGACGTTGAGCGGCGGACGGTTGCTGCGACGTGCGTACGTGCCGGACGCGAGTCCGGGGATCAACGACAGCCTGGTGCCGCAGCAGGGACCGAACTACGCCCTGGCCAAGCGGCTTCAGCGCTGGCGGGCCACCGTCGCTCGACGGGACGGGGTGCTGGTGTCGCTCAACGTGGCCCCGCCCACCAGGACCCGCTCGGTGGTCAAGAACCGGGCCCTGGCCGCCGCGTACGCCGGTGCTCACCGGTTCGGGGTGGAGGTGTTCGAGCCGGCGACCTCCAACGTGTTGATGGCCGCGCTGCTGGTGCACGATCTGCACACAGGCGGCGGACCGCGCC
>JAKDLH010000306.1 GCA_030452945.1 Microlunatus sp.
CCGCCCCCCTCTTTCTTGTTCGGGGTGGTTCGGCGGTTCGTCGCCATGACATCACCGGAGCAGCGTAGGCAGCGTCAGCCGCGCAGGTTGCTGCGGTGCTGGAAGCCGATGAACCCGACTGCGGACACCGCGGCCGCGATGGCGATCGTGAGCGCGGCCAGGCCCCAGTCGATGCCGTCGATGAGTGCGACGTTGGCGCTGTAGGGGTACCAGAGGTTGATCTTGGCCCAGCCTGAGAGGGACTGGCTCATCGGGAGGAGCACCGACAGCACGAACGAGACCGCGGCGATGCCTGCGGTGAGCGAGATGGTGAGCCGTTTGTCGCCGGTGAGGGCCCCGACGGTCAGCGCGATCGCGGCATACATCAGGGCGATCGGGATCATCCATAGGGTCGCCTCGATCATGGCGGTCACGCTCAGGCCCATGCCGCCGATGGCGTTGCCTGCGAGCAGGCCAAGGAACATGCCGAGTGCGACGATCAGGACGTGGGTCAGCACGGCGGCGCTCTTGGCCGCGAGGAACGTGGTGCGGCTGGCGCCGGTGGACAGTACCAGTCCGAGGGTGCGGCCCTGCTCCTCTCCGGCGGTTGCCGCCCCGGCGGAGATCATGGCGGCGGCGATGAGGAACCCGGGCGCCATGATGGACATCATCTCCGCGTTCACCCAGCCGGCCGGGGTGTTCAGGGGCACGCCGCCGAGGAGGGAGTCGAATGCGGCGGGCAGGCTCAGGTCGGCGAAGACGTCCCGTAGTGGGGGCCACAGCGCCCCGACGCCGGCGCCGATGGCCAGGCCGTAGAAGGCGAGGACGCCCACGACGGTGGCCTTGTCGGCGACCGCGCGGGCCCAGATGCTCCGGGCGATGGACAGTTGGGAGGGCTCCTTGGCCGGTGCCGGGGCCTGGGTGGTGCTCGTGGTGTTCGTGGTGGTCATGGTCAGCCCCTGAGGTCGCGGCGGTTGAAGGTGATGGTGGCGATGGCCATCGCGGCCGCGGCGATCGCGGCGAACACGCCGAGGTGTGCCAGGTCGACGCCGCCTCGCAGCGGGTCGCTGCCGAGGGCGTAGTACCACGGGCTGAGTTCGGCCCAGCGGTCCAGCCCGGCCAGCGGCAGCATCGTCGAGGCCAGGTATGCCGCGACGGCCAGCCCGCCGGTGACGCTGGAGGCGAGCTCGGGTCGGCCGGTGGCGGCCCCGACGGCCAGGGCGATCGCGGCGAACGCCGCGGCGAGGAACACCAGGTGCACGGCGCCGGCGGCCATCTTCGCGGCGGGCAGGTCTGAGTCGAACATCCACCCGGCCAGCGCCATCAGGCCCCAGAACAGCACGCCGACCGCGGCCAGGCTCAGCGCCAGGGATCCGGCCTTGGCCCACAGCACCCGGGTGCGGGTGACCGGCTGCGCGGACAGGATCGCCATCGTCCCGTCGCGCTCCTCCCCGGCCAGCGCGCTCGAGCCGGCGATCACGGCATACGCGACGATGGCGATCGGGACCACGAGCGTGAAGATCTCCCCGACGACGTAGCCGCCGGGTACGTCGGCCCCGACGAAGGCCTGTAGTGCCGTGGGCATGTCCTGGGTGAGCCTGTCGAACATGTCGCCGACGCTGCCGGAGATGGCGATGCCGAAGAAGCCGAAGGCGCCCAGCGCCAAGCCCATCACCGTGCCGGCGGTGCGGCGCTGGCGGGCTTCATGGGTGAGTAGCTCAGCGGACATGGTTGTCCTGCGTGACGGCTTGGGCGCGGGGAGCAGCGGGTCCGGAACCGTGCGCCGGGTGCGAGGAGTCGGTGAGCGCGTCGCCGTTCGGGACGGCGGGCGTCTCGGCCGAGTCGCGGTAGTAGGCGAGGAAGATCTCCTCGAGGTCGGCGTCGCGCGAGTGCAACGCGATGACCTCGTGGCGCGTCGCCGCGCGCAGGACCGAGTTCACCGACCCGGTGTAGGCGACCTCGGCGTGGGCCCCGTCGATCTCGACATCGTGCGCGCCCTCCACGGCGTCGAACAGGTCGGCCGGGACCGGCCCGGCGAACTCGAAGTCGAGCCGGCTGATCGCTTTGCGCTTGAGCTCGTCGATGCGTTCGACGACAACGAGGCGGCCGTGCCGGATGATCCCGACCCGGTCGGCGACCCTTTCGACCTCGGAGAGGGTGTGCGAGGACAGGAACACGGTCCGGCCCTGCGCGCGGACCTCTCGGAGCATCTCCTGGAAGGTCTGCTGGACCAGCGGGTCGAGCCCGGCGTTCGGCTCGTCGAGGATCAGCAGCTCCGGTCGGTGCATGAACGCCTGGATCAGGCCGATCTTCTGCCGGTTCCCGGTGGAGTATTCCCCCACCTTGCGGGTCAGGTCCGCGTCGAGCCGCTCGGCGAGCTCCGCGACGTATGCCGGGTCCACGCCGCCGCGCAGGTCGGCGAAGTAGTCGATGGTCTGCTGGCCGGTCATCTTGGGGTACAGGGCCAGGTCGCCGGGGACGTAGCCGATGCGGCGCCGGATCTTCAGGGAGTCGGTGCCGATCCCCAGGCCGAGCACGTCGGCGGCGCCGGATGTCGGGCGCAGCTGGTCCAGCAGCAGCCGGATCGTGGTGGACTTGCCGGCGCCGTTGGGGCCCAGGAAGCCGAAGATCTCCCCGACCTCGACCTGCAGGTCCAGGTCATCGACTGCGGCCAGGTCACCGAACTGCTTGGTCAGGCCGCTGGTGCGGATCGCCGGTGACCGTGCCGCGCTGCCGCGATGGCCGGTGTCGTGGTGCTTGGTCGCGGTGTGCTCAGTCATCGGTGGTGCCCTTCTGGTCGTGGTAGCGCCGCATGAGCTCGGGCATCTCGCGCTCAAGGAACGCGTAGAAGTCGGTCATCTCCTCCAGCCGGGCCCGGCGTTGCGGCGGCGCGCCGGCCAAGAGCGCCAGGCCCTGCTCGCCAAGCTCGCGGAACCTGATCGTGTCGGCGTGCTGGCCGGCCATCACCCGGTCCCAGGCCCCCGGCGCGACCTGGTAGAACGCCCGCCGGTCGCCCGGCTTGCCGACCCGCTCGACAAACTTGAAATGGATCAGCATCCGCAGGTTCTGGCTCACCCCGCCGGTGCTCGAGTCCAGCGCCTTGACCAGCTCGGCGGCCGGCTGTTCCGGCGGGTCGCACACCAGCAGCCACGCGAACAACCGGCCGGCCGCCCGGGGCAGGCCCCCGCTGTCCATCGCCAGCCCGAAGTCCTCCACGAACCCGGACAGCAAGGCGACGGTGTCCCCGGGGGCCTGGTGCCCGTCAGTATCGGCCTCGGGCGCCGGCGGGGGGAGGTCGTTGCCCACAGCGACATCCGCGTTCATATCTGTTGCAGATCTCATACCGTTCACTGTACAGTGAAATCTCGATGATGCAAGCACTACTCGAAACCGACGATGAAGGACTGAGGATGACGAGTCCGACCTCCCTCGCGATGCCTCGCCCCACAGGCTTCGACGTCGCGCATCCGACCACCGGCCCGCTCCTGCCGCCCGACAGTGGGCAGCCCGATCCTGGAGAGCAGGAGATCGCGCCCGATGTCCGGTGAGAGACGTGCGACCCCCCGGCCGACGCCTGCGCGTGAGCGGGTCATCGGGTCGGGCATCGCCTGGGCGGCTCGCTGGACGTTGCGGTGGTTGATCATCGTCGTGGGTGTGGTGACGGTGGCGTGGCTGGTCCGGTACCTGTGGAGCATCCTGCTGCCGGTTGTTCTGGCGTTGGTGCTGGCCACCGTGCTGCAGCCTCCGGCCCGCTGGCTGGAGCGTCGTGCCCGGATACCCCCCGCCCTGTCGGCTGTCGCCGTGCTCGTCGGGGCACTCGGTGTGGTCGCCGTGCTGATCCTCTACATCGCACCGTCGGTGGGATCCCAGTTGGGTGACATCGCCGCGAGCGCCTCCGACGGACTGACCAGGATCGAACGCTGGGTGCAGACCAGCAACCTGGATGTCACCCAGAAACAGGTCGACGCCGCGGTCGCCGCCGCCCAGGATCGACTCAGGTCGAGCGCCACCACCATCGCCACCGGCGTCCTGGTCGGTGTCAGTGCGGTGACCTCGGCCCTGATCAACATCGTCCTCACCCTGGTCCTGACGTTCTTCTTCCTCAAGGACGGCCGACGCTTTCTCCCCTGGGTGCTGGATTGGAGCGGCCAGAAGGTAGGTGGTCACCTGGTCGAGGTGGCCACACGGATATGGATGACCCTGGCGCGCTACATCCACACGCA
>JAKDLH010000307.1 GCA_030452945.1 Microlunatus sp.
CAACAGCTTGCGGATCGCGGCCAGGTCATCGTCTCGGCCGAGCAGTGGGTCGGCTAAAGTCGGGGTATCCAGGCCCTGGGGCGGGCGTGGCGGGGGCGGCGGAGCGGGTGGCAGCAGCGCGCCGAAAAAGCGGTCCCGATCCTCTCCGACCAGATGCATGGCGTCGGCCAGCAGGCCCAAGGTGGTCATCCGGGGTGAGCGCCGGCCGCGTTCGAGCAGCGAAACCGCTTCCGGACTGAGCCCGGCCCGAGTGGCGAGCCCTTCTTGCGACATACCAGCACGCTGGCGGTACCACCGCAGCTCGCCACCAAACGTGCTCATCGCACCCACCTCGTCGACCCCCGCCGCGCGTGGGCTCGTCGACCCCCGCCGCGCGTGGGCTCGTCGACCCCGCCGCCGTGCGTTCACCCTAGCGACTCAGATCGTGGTCGAGAAGCTGAGAAACGCCCGCTGAACCCAATAGCGCCCAAGCCATGATTGCGCTCGGTCGTGAAGCAGGGTGGTCTGCGCCTGATCGAAGGTCGTCGCAGGTTAGGTTACCCTGATCGAGCCCGTACAGTGGATGTCGTGCCCAGCCGGAACGAGACCTGAGGTGGACTTCTTCCGCGGTCTGCCGTTTCCGCTCGCGGTGGGCGCCCTGTTGGTGATCGTGCTGTTGCGGGCTGGGGGCACCTACGCCCTGGGTCGGGCGGCGAGGTCGGGAGCCAGCCGTACCAGGGTTCAGCATCTGCTCGAGTCGCCGCGATTCCTACGAGCCCAACAGCTGGTTGACCGCTGGGGAGCGCCGGTGGTCGTGGTCTCCTTCCTGACCGTCGGTTTCCAGACGTTGGCCAATCTCGCCGCTGGGATGTCGCGGATGTCACTGCGGCGCTATCTGCCGGCCTTGCTGATCGGCGGTCTGATCTGGGCGGTGCTCTACGCGACGGTCGGCCTGATCACGTTCTCCGCGTTGGCCCACCTGTACGAGATCTCGCCCGTCGGGGCCGTGCTGGGCGGACTGGTGCTGATCGCCGGGCTGGCGGGCTACATCGTCTGGCAACTCCGTCGGCGGCGTAGCGGAGGTGACCGGCCGATTCACACCCCGATCAGTTCCGCCGACCTCACCCGCTGACCGACCGCTGGCCCTCCACTGACCCGCTCAATAGATCTTCTGTCGAGCTATCCACAAATAGTGTGGTTATCGCGACAGAAGTCGGGTCCAGAAACTCACTACGGTGTCCTGGTGACCTTTGATCAGCAGCTCTGGACCGCCGTGCCCGGCTTCGACTTCACCGACATCACCTACCATCGGGCGGTCGGTGCGCCGGTGGTCCGGATCGCCTTCGACCGGCCTGAGGTCCGCAACGCCTTCCGGCCGCAAACCGTCGACGAACTCTACCGAGGATTGGACCACGCGCGGATGAGTGCTGACGTGGGGGCCGTGCTGTTGACAGGCAACGGACCGTCGGCCAAAGACGGCGGTTGGGCGTTCTGCAGCGGCGGCGACCAGCGGATCCGGGGACGGTCCGGATATCAGTACGCGGGCGCTGACGAGGCTGCGGACAGTGTGGATCCGGCGGCCGTGGGCCGGCTGCACATACTCGAGGTCCAGCGGCTGATCCGGTTCATGCCCAAGGTGGTGATCGCCCTGGTCAACGGCTGGGCGGCCGGCGGCGGTCACAGCCTGCACGTGGTCTGCGACCTCACTCTGGCCAGTGGTGAGCACGCCCGGTTCAAGCAGACCGACGCTGACGTCGGCTCCTTCGACGGCGGTTTCGGATCGGCGTACCTGGCCCGGCAGGTCGGTCAGAAGTTCGCCCGCGAGATCTTCTTCCTCGGTGAGACGTACGACGCCGAAGACGCTCACCGGATGGGGATGGTCAACCGGGTTGTGCCGCACGAGGACCTGGAGCGGGTCGGACTGGAGTGGGGGATGAAAATCTGCGGCAAGAGCCCCACCGCCCAGCGAATGCTCAAATTCGCCTTCAACGCGGTCGACGACGGGCTGGTGGGTCAGCAGGTGTTCGCCGGCGAGACCACCCGGCTGGCGTACATGACTGACGAAGCGGTGGAGGGCCGGGACTCGTTCCTAGAGAAGCGCTCGCCGGACTGGTCCCGCTTCCCCTACTACTACTGATCGTCCTCAACACCGACCTTGTCGCCCGGGTCCACGTTGTCGCTCTAGCTGCAGATCGAGCGACAACCTCAAAATCGAGCGACAAAGCGGGCGAGCGGCCGACGGAACCGGGTTCGATCAGGCGACCCCGTACAGCCGGTCGCCGGCATCGCCTAGCCCCGGCACGATGTAGCCGATCTCGTTCAGCCGGTCGTCGACCGCGGCGGTGACCAGGGTGCAGGGGACCTTCAGGTCCTGCAGCAGGGCAGTCACCCGCTCGATCCCCTCGGGCGCGGCCAGCAGGCAGATGCAGGTGATGTGCTCCGCCCCCCGTCGCACCAGAAACCGGACCGCCTCGGCCAAGGTGCCGCCGGTCGCCAACATCGGGTCAAGCACATAGCACTGCCGACCGGACAGGTCGTCGGGTAGTCGTTCCGCGTAGGTCGATGCGACCAGCGTCTTCTCGTCCCGCACCATCCCGACGAAGCCCACCTCGGCGGTCGGCATCAGCCGGGTCATCCCCTCCAGCATGCCCAGACCCGCCCGCAGGATCGGCACCACCAGCGGTCTCGGTGGCGCCAGTTTGAGGCCGGTCGCCTCGGCCACCGGCGTCTGTACGGTGACCGAGCTGACCCGGACTCCGCGGGTCGCTTCGTACGCCAGCAGTGTCACCAACTCCTCGGTCAACCGGCGGAACGTCGGCGAATCGGTGCGCTCGTCCCGAAGGGTGGTCAACTTGTGCGCGACGAGGGGGTGATCGACGAGGCATAGGTCCACAACCGCACGCTATCGAGTGGCCCCGAACCCGCGGATTCGAGTCGTGGTTCTGCCCGGTGTCTGACACGATGGGACGGGCTCGACCGGGCCGATGGTAGAGGAGAGACATGTCGCAGACCGACGACGAGGAGTACCTGTCCGTCGAACCCGACGATGCCGTCGACAATCGTCCAGGTTTGGACGAGGACCTGGACGACGACGACTCAGACGATGACTCAGACGATGACTCAGACGATGACTCTGACGACGACGACGATGATGACGACTCTGACGAGGATGACTCGGACGACGATGATGATGACTCCGACGACGAGGAGCCCGAAGACGCCGGCGCCGACGAGATCGACTTCGTGCTGGCGGCCTATCGCGAGGACGGTCAGCCGGTCGTCTCAACCCTAAACCCCGACCTGGCCAACGACCTGGAGGAGCTGGTCGTCCAGCTCCGGCGGCTGCCCGGTGACGCCGGCGCGATCGGCTTCGTCAGCCTGGTCGAGGAGGTGTTCGTCCTGGTTCGGGTACGCGGACGGCACGTTCAGGTGCTGCTCAACGACGGTGGTTCGGCGTTCGACTGGCCGATCGCCCGTGACGTGGTCGACCTGCTCGGTGAGGAAATCCCCGATCCCGACGATGACTCCGAGCCCCTGGGTGACCTCAACATCTTCACCGACCTGGGACTGAGCGAATTCGACCTCGGAACCATCGTCGACGACCTGGACCTCAGCTCCGACCAGGCGTTGCTGAAGATCGCCGAGCGGATCAACATCGGATCGCAGTTTCGCAAGCAGGCCGAAGCCGCGATGCGGGACTGAACCGAACGCTCGGACTGACCACCAGCGAACCAGGACGCGATGGGGAACCGATGGGCTGAGGCCATGCGGCTCGCCCTCGACGAGGCCCGAGCCGCCGCTGCCCGCGACGAAGTACCGGTCGGAGCGGTGGTACTCAACCGGGGCGGCCAGCTGGTGGCAGCCGCCGGCAACGAGCGGGAGCGAACCGGCGACCCGACGGCGCACGCCGAGGTGCTGGCGCTGCGACGCGCCGCCGAAGGCCGCGGCGAGTGGCGACTCCAGGGCCACACCCTCGTGGTCACCCTCGAACCGTGCACCATGTGCGCGGGAGCGCTGGTGCTGGCCCGGATCGAGCGGCTCGTGTTCGGTGCGTACGACCCCAAGGCGGGTGCGGTCGCGTCCTTGTTCGACGTCGTCCGGGATCCGCGACTGAGCCACCGGGTCGACGTCCGAGGCGGGATCATGTCCGCCGAGTGCGGTGTGCTGCTGCGAGGTTTCTTCGGCCGCTGAGGACCATCGCCTCGCGGCCCCGACGTGGA
>JAKDLH010000308.1 GCA_030452945.1 Microlunatus sp.
CACATCCGTCCCGGCCCAGCCGGTCAAGGCGTCGGTCGCGGACACGATGCTCCCCGTGGAGACATCGACTACCCCCGCCGTACCGATACCCACTGCGCACAGGACCAGTTGGTCATTACCCTCCACGGCTTGTCGCACCACCCGAGCCACTGCGTCCAGAATCGCGTCCGGGCCGGAGTGGGCAGGGGTTGGGACCGAAACGACGCTACCGGCACCCCCGTCACGATCAACCCAAGAGCCCGCGACCTTCGTGCCGCCAAGATCGACTCCGACCACAACATTCACGGCAACCTCATATCAGATCCGCATGACCAGGCGGGGAACCTCGGGGCCCTTCGAAACGGCTGTCACCGATCGTCGGCACCTACCTCATTCAAACACCCTTGAGCCGAGAAGATCCATGCCAGGCTTGACAATCACCACCGTTGTTCGGCTTGAGGAGGCAGCTAGAAAGCACGATCAGTCGCATCTGAGGGACACATATCGACATCCATTAGATTGCTTGGGTGATGGAGGACCGCTGTGACCCTGCTGCTCATCGACTTCGACCAAGCCGAGACTCTGCGGGCGCCGTCCCCGGATCCAGCCATCACCGACCGTCGAGCCGGACAAGTGCGTGTGTCCGACTCGTCCCACGCGGCCGCCGAATCCTCGCCAGTGTGACGACGCCCCCGCTCCGGAGGACGCGGTGAGCGCCGAGTGCTGTGGGACCGACCAGGACGAGGACCCGAGCGGTTCGAGGCTCGACGGACCTGACCAAGAATCCTGTTCCCCACCGAAGGCTTGGCAGGTCCGCGAGATCCAACTGGCCGGAACGGCCGGGACCCTGCTCCTGGCCGGCTTCGTGGCGCGGTGGCTCGGCGCCGACACCGCCGGGATCGTCTTGTATCTCGCCGGTGCTGTGGTGGGCGGTTCCACCTTCGTTCCCGGCGCTCTGGGTGGCCTGCTGCGAGGTCGGACGGGGGTCGGTCTGTTGATGACCATCGCCCTGGTCGGCGCCCTGATCCTCGGTCAGTTCGCCGAAGCGGCGGCGTTGGCATTCCTGTTCTCGATCAGCGAGGCCCTGGAGGACTACTCGCTGTCCCGCACCCGGCGCGGACTGCGCGCCTTGCTGGCTCTGGTGCCCGACGAGGTGACCATCGTGAAGAAGGGACGTCAGCACACCGTGTCCGCGGCTGAGGTGCAGCCGGGTGACCTCATGATCATCCGCGCCGGTGAGCGCGTGGCCAGCGACGGTGTCGTGCGCGAGGGCCGCTCATCGGTCGACACCTCGCCGATCACCGGTGAGTCCATTCCGACCGAGATCGGTCCGGACCAGCACGTGTACGCCGGTTCCATCAACGGCCACGGCAGCCTGACCGTGGAGGCGACCGCAACCATTGCCGACAACTCGCTGGCCAAGGTGGTGCGGATCACCGAAGACGCGCAACGGCAGAAGGGACATCGGCAGCGACTCGCCGACCGGATCGCCCGACCACTGGTGCCGTCGATCATGATCGTGGCTGTCCTGATCGCCGTCGGCGGGTCAGTGCTGGACGATCCCGCCACCTGGATCGAGCGGGCGTTGGTCGTGCTGGTGGCGGCTGCCCCGTGTGCCTTGGCGATCTCCGTGCCGGTCACGGTAATCGCTGCTGTCGGTGCGGCCAGCCGGTTGGGCGTGCTGATCAAGGGGGGTGCGGCCCTGGAGACTCTTGGCGCCGTCCGTACGGTGATGCTGGACAAGACCGGCACCCTCACGCGCAATCAGCCTGCTGTCGTCGAGATCGTCTCCAGTCCCGGCGTCGATCCGGCGGAGGTGCTGAGCGTGGCGGCGGCGCTGGAAGCCCGCAGCGAGCACCCGTTGGCCACGGCCGTCCTGGCGGCCGCGCCTGAGCCCGGACCAGCAGCCGACGTCCAGACCGTCCCCGGCCACGGTCTGGTGGGCACCGTCGTCGACCGATCGGCCCGACTCGGCACGCCTGGTTGGATCGGCCCGGGGGAACTGGGACCCGACGTCAGCCGACTCCAGGACGCCGGCGCCACCGTCGCGGTCGTCGAAGTCGACCGGTCGGTGGTCGGCTTGGTCGCCATCCGGGACGAGCTGCGTCCCGAAGCCGCCGAGACCGTGGCCGCCTTGGCTCAGGCCGGGGTGGAAGTGGGGATGTTGACCGGCGACAACCGCCGGACGGCGAACGCGTTGGCAACTCAGGCCGGTCTCACCGAAGTCCACGCGGAGCTGTTGCCGACCGAGAAGTCGGCGCTGATCGAGACGATGCGGCGAGACCGTGGACATCCGGTGGCGATGGTCGGCGACGGAGTCAACGACGCACCGGCGTTGGCCACTGCGGACGTCGGCATCGCCATCGGGGCTATCGGCGCCGATGTCGCCATCGAAGCCGCCGACGTCGCGCTGATGGGCCACGACCTCCGACACTTGCCGCAAGCTCTCGCCCACGCTCGCCGAGCTCGCGTCATCATGGGTCAGAACATCGCTCTGTCGCTGCTGATCATCGCGGTCCTGGTGCCGCTGGCCGCCATCGGTGCTCTCGGCCTGGCCGCCGTGGTCCTCATCCACGAGATCGCCGAGGTCTTCGTGATCGCCAACGGCGTCCGAGCCGGACGGACCACGCACCTGCGCGCGACCAGTTAAACCACAGGTCGGCCACGCCTGCGCCACCCGACGACACCCTCAAGTCCGTCCGATGGCCTACTCTCGACTGCTGTGGCGGCCTGGGTAGGAGTGATCGAGTTCGACCTGCTGCTCGGGGAGGTGTTTTCGCTGAAGCAGAAACGCTCGCTGATTCGCCCGCTAGTGGCCGAGCTGAAGCGCGCGTACGCCGTCAGCGTCGCCGAGGTTTCTCACCAAGATCTGTACCGCAGAGCCGGCGTGGCCGTGGCGGTGGTCGCTGGCGATCCCGCGCACGTCACCGACGTCCTCGACACCGTAGAGCGGCAGGTCTGCGGACATCCAGAGTTCACGCTGGTCACCGCGCACCGGCGCCTTCGTGGCCCCGAAGACTGACGACCTTCAGCAGGCCGAGGAAAGCCAACCGGCTGGGATCTGCGACAGGCTGCTAGCGCCATTCGCACTCCTTCCTCCAGGGTGCAGATCGTGCTGGGGCGTGCAGACGCGGACGCGATCATCGAGATCTACTTGCTGGCCCGCTCGCGGTGAGCGCAGCCGGGCCAGCAGCAGGGGCGACGTTGGCCGTCGTTGAGTTCCTCCACCGTGCGCCTGATCCGGCGTTCGCGAGTCTTGGCCTGCTTAGCGTCCTCGACCCAGCAGATGAACTCGTTGCGAGCCAGCGGCGTGATGTCCTGCCACGCCTTGATTCCGGTAGCGTCGTGGACCAGTGCCGCTCTGAGATCCTTCGGCAGAGCGTGGACCGTGCCGCCCGACACCCGCTTGGTCACTCCCGGATCGTAGCTAACCAGCCGTGAGTCGTGGGCCACCTCGTCACACTCGGCGTCGCCCAACCGTCAGTCAGGCAGCCGTCAGTCAGGCGACGCTGGGAATGGAAGGGTGGACTCATGGGCGGCACGGACATCTTCGAGGCTGAGCGACCTCGACTTCTGCGAATCGCCACCCGGGTGCTGGCCGACCCTGCCGAGGCCGAGGACATCGTGCAACGGGCATGGCTCCGACTGCATCGAAGCGACGCCGACATCGAGAACCTGCCTGCGTGGCTGACCACCGTGACCACGCGACTGTGCCTGGACCGGCTGCGAGCCCGGACTCCCGTCCCGCTGGCCGACGTGGAGACGGCTGAGACGGCACCCGACCCGGCCGAGGAGGTCGCGCTCGCCGACACTGTCGGGATCGCCCTGCAGGCGGTGCTCGACCGGCTCTCGCCCCGGGAGCGCGTCGCCTTCGTGCTGCACGACAGCTTCGGGTTCGAATTCTCCACGATCGCCGCCGTCCTCGACACCACGTCGGTGGCCGCGCGCAAGCTTGCCTCCCGCGCCCGCGCCAAGGTCGGCCAGCCCGCCCCCGAGGACCAGCTGGCCGACTGGGAGGTCGTCGACGCGTTCATGGCGGCCGCACGGGAGGGCAACTTCGGCCGACTGATGCAACTGCTCGCGCCGGACGCTGCCGTAGCCGCCGACGCCGCCGCGGTCCTGGCCGGCACTCCGGACCGAATCGACGGCCGGCACCAGGTGGCGACGTTCTTCGACGGCGCCGCGCACGCCGCGCTTCCGGTCTTCGTCGAC
>JAKDLH010000309.1 GCA_030452945.1 Microlunatus sp.
CTCCTCATACTTTTTGTTTGGTGGGTTTTTTGTGGGGTGGTGGTGGCCCGCCCCCCCCCCCCCCACCCCCAAACCCGTTGCCACTTCCAAGGGGAGCCGGCACCCCACGATCCGACTGGGCTAGACCTGGCCCGCCGACCGGAATAGAGCAGCTGATTCCGCTGCAAGATGAGTTCGTCGTCCTTCCTACGTGGTGCGGGAATGCCGTCGGCAGAGTCCGCCCCTACCATGGAGTTGGTGAGCAGTTCCACGGCTGAGCCGACGCTGTTGCCCCCGGCCGATGAGGCAACAGTGCGGCGCCGCGGCGGGGAATTGAGCGCACTTGCGGCCCAGCACGGCATCAGCGATCTGCGGTTCGCGTCGCCGGGCCGGCTGGTCGGCCGGATCGCGGAGGGCCGAGACGCTCTGGACACCGCAGACTTCGAGATTGCCGCTCGGGCGTTGCTCGGCGCAGAGGTCGGTCTGTTCTCCGATCGCGTGTTGAGCAAGCAGAACGTCAGCCCGGATCTCATCGCCGCTCAGCCGGTGTGAACGGAAAGGACGTTCGAGCCGATCGGCATGCCCCGGTAGGCGCTCCAAATCAAATCCCGGTAGGCGATGCTTGCCGGTAGTCGCCGAGTTGCTCGGAAATGCCCGATCCGACGTCGCTGTCAACGCAGCACGTCGTCGACAATGCGGACCAGCCCGGCCAGTCCGGTCACGTCGTCGCCAGCCAGCCCGTGCCGTTCGGCGAGTTCGGCGGGATCGAGATAGATGACATCGACCGTACGGTTGACAGTGCTGCGGACCAGGATGCGGCTCGGCAAGTCCAGCGCCAGACTCGGTGCCGCGAGCATTACGGGGGTGCCCACGGCCGGGTTGCCGAAGATCAATACGCTGGTCGGCGGCAGCTCAAGTCCGACCGTGGCCGCGTTCGCGGTGTGGTCGATCACCGCGAACAGGGTTGCGCCGTGAGCGGCGATAGCCGCGATGAGCCGATCAAGGGTTTGCGCGTGACTGAACCGGCTGCCACGAACCACCAGACCGGGCGGACTAGGAGCCGGCAGGCCAGTTGTCCCGGGTCCTCGGGCGGCCATTATCCCGGCCAGGGCCACAGGCCGGAAGCGCGCATGCAGCCTTCGGCTTCGGTGAGCAGGGGCGTCGCCTCCACTCCGGCGCGCTCAAGCACCCAGCTACGCCACCGGTCGGCGTCACCGCCCCCGGCCGCGACGCCGATACCCAGGGACGCCAGATCTTTGACCCGCGGACCGCAGGAAGCGGCGCCCAAACCCTCCACCACGTTGTCCGGGTCCATCGTCGACGGCTCGTACAGCGTGGTGAGGGCACCCGCGAGCCAGCTCAGATCCACCGCGTCGTGACTCGCGTGGTCGTGATGGTGGTGATGGCCCGACCTGGACGATTCCGGCGCGGAACCACCGGATCCGGCAGCGGCAGCAGACATCTCGATGCTCCTCTCGGGGTCGCGTCAACTGGCAGGAAGACTCAGAACTTCGCCCCCACTCGGCGCCAGCGCCGACCGCTGGTGCCGGGCTCGTTGTGCGCGGTGGCTACTTTGCTGCGATAGACGATGAAGGGTCGCCACAAGAACCAGATCGGGTAACTCCACGCGTGCACCAGCCGAGTGAACGGCCAGGCGGCCCAGATCAGCCAGGCGGCGCTGGCGTGGACCTGATACAGCAGGGGGGCGCCGACCATCGCGGCCACATCCGGCCGGCCGATGAACAGCCCGCGGAACCAGACCCCGACGGTGGTCCGGTAGTCATAGGCGTCGCCGAACAGGTTGAAGATGGTCGGCACGATGCCGGTGAGGATGATCACCAGCAACAGGATCAGCGCGAACCAGTCGACCCCGGATGTGGTGGCCCGGACTCGGGGTACGAACATGCGGCGCAGCGCGAGAATGATCACCCCGACGATGATCAGGACCGCGGCCAGAGTGCCGGCGGAGGCCGCGAACAGGTGATAGACGTGGTCGGGGATGCCGAGGAAGTTGGTGACCGCGGCGGGAACGAGGATGCCGAGCACGTGTCCACCGATGGCGGCGAAGGTGGCGTAGTGGAAGATCGGGGAACCCCACTTCAGCAACCGGCGTTCCTGCAGCTGGGTCGACCGGGAGGTCCAGCCGAACTGGTCGTAGCGCCACCGCCAGATGTGACCGATGACGAAGATGGCCAGCGCGACGTAGGGCAGCACCACCCACCAGAACACGCTCGCCAAGCTGGGTTCGGTCATGTCCTCACCGCCCCTCCGCTGAGATACTCCGGTGGCGCGAACGGCTCCAGGCCGACGTCCTCGCGCGGTGGGCCGGCCGCCCAGTGGTCGTTGATCCGGTCCAGGTCGGCTCGGCGCAGCTTCGGCAACTCCGAACAGACGGCGTCGACGACGTGCTCGTACGGGGTTTCCGCCTGGTGCAGCGCCTTACGGAGCAGCTCCAGGTCCGCCCGGCAGCTGCGCAGCAGCAGGACCCCACGCGGCGCCATCGCGGCGAACTCGAGCACCAATGGCAGATAGTCCGGCAGCTCCTCCTCCGAGGGTACGAAGTCCTCGTTGCGGTAGGAGGTCTTGAACCTGAGCATCGCCATCCCGCGCTTGCGGGTGTCGCCGTAGCGGTAGTAGGTCAGGTAGAGGGCGCAGCGGCGGCGCAGATCGAACGTCTCGACGTAATGCTGGGCGACCTCGGTCGGCGGCGTCGCCGCCAACCAGGCCAGGAACCGGGTGAAACCCTCCCGGCTGGCCCGGGCCGGGATCGCCGCGGTGACCGTCTGCAGGGTGGCCAGGCCGTCGAAGATGGCCTGGGTCGGATACTGCAGCAGCACTGAGGCCAGCTTGTAGGTGTTGATCTGGCTCGTGCTGATCTGGCCTGTGCTGATCTTGCCTGTGGTGGTCTGGCTCGTGTTGATCTGACCCTGGGACCCGCTCCTGCTCATGGCGTGCCGTCGGCCGGGAACAGGTGCGGGGTGGCTCCCTGGCCGTTCCAGCCGAGCAGGTTGAAGTGCTCACGCCCGTCGTCGCCGCGGAAGGTCTGCCGACCGCCGGGCTCTCCGGCCGGATGGAACGCCTCCACCGATCCGGGCGGACCGGCGCCTCCCATGCCGGGGCCGCCGTCGGTGTCCAGACTGCAGAACATCTGCTCGTGCTGTGCGGTGAGCCGGCCAGCGTCCTCGGCGTGGGCCGGCGGGATCACGTAGCGGTCGTCGTACTTGGCGATCGCCAGCAGCCGGTAGAGATCGGCCAGGTCGGTTGGAGTCGAGCCGACCGCCTCGGCCAGGCTCTCGTTCGGCTCCAGTCCGAGCTGCTCGGCCCGCATGGTGGAGCGGATCGCCGCGAGCTTGCGCAGCACCCCACGTACGGTCTCCACGTCACCGGCGGTGAACAGGTTCGCCAGGTATTCCAGCGGGATCCGCAGCGAGTCGATGCTGGCGAACACCTGATCGGCGTCGGCCTCGTCGTAGCCGGCGGCGTGCACGATGTCGGCCACCGGCGACAGCGGTGGCACGTACCAGACCATCGGCATGGTGCGGTACTCCGGGTGCAGCGGCAGGGCGACCCGGTGCTTGACCGCCAGCGCGTAAACTGGGGAGCGTTTGGCCGCCTCCACCCAGTCGTGCGGGATGCCCTGCTCCGCGGCGGCTCGCTGGACCTCGGGATCTTCGGGGTCGAGGAACACCGAAAGCTGCGCCCGGTAGAGGTCTTGTGGGTCCGGGGACGCGGCCGCCTCCAGCACCTTGTCCGCGTCGTAGAGCACCAGACCGAGATAGCGCAGCCGGCCGACGCAGGTCTCGGAGCAGATCGTCGGCTGGCCGGTCTCGATCCGCGGTGCGCACAAGGTGCACTTCTCCGCCTTGCCGGTGCGGTGGTTGAAGTAGACCTTCTTGTACGGGCAGCCGGACACGCAGAACCGCCAGCCGCGGCAGCGGTCCTGGTCGACCAGCACGATGCCGTCCTCGTCGCGCTTGTACATCGCGCCGGAGGGGCAGGAGGCCACACAGGACGGATTGAGGCAGTGCTCGCAGATCCGCGGCAGATAGAACATGAAGGCCTGTTCGAACTCCATCGCCACGTGCTGGTCCAGGTCCTTCAGATTTGGATCCGCCAGCGCGTGCTCGGTCGCACCGGCCAGGTCGTCGTCCCAGTTGCTGCCCCACTGCATGTCGATGGTCTTGCCGGTCAGGGCG
>JAKDLH010000310.1 GCA_030452945.1 Microlunatus sp.
GATCTGGTCGAGGCCGCCGAGGGCCAGGTGCCACCGGGGATCGTGCTCGACGGCGAGGCTGTCGCCTGGGTCGACGGGCGGCTGAGCTTCGACCATCTCCAGCAACGGATGGCTGCCTCAGCGCCGGCGGCCCGCCGGCTGGCCAGCCAGCACCCGGCGTCCTATGTGGCGTTCGACGTCCTGGCCGTCGACGGAACCGACGTCCGCGGGCTGCAGTGGCGCGATCGACGCACCCTGCTCGACACCCTGGCCGCCGGCTTCCACCCACCGATCGAGGTTTCACCGGTCACCGACGACTACGACACCGCGGTCAGCTGGTTCACCGATCTGCCGGCCGCGACCGGCATCGAGGGGATCGTCATCAAGCGCCAGTCGTCGAGGTATAGCCCGGGCGAGCGCGGTTGGGTGAAAGTGAAGCACCGCAGTCACCACGACGCGGTGGTCGGTGCTGTGATCGGCTCGGTCAGCCGACCCGAGGCCGTCATCGCCGGCCGCTACACAGCAGACGGCCGCCTGCGGATCGTCGGCCGCAGCGGGCCGCTCAGCGCTCAGCACGTCGACGAGCTGGCCCGGGCGCTGACCCCCGTCTCGGCCCAGGAGCATCCCTGGCCGACTGAGATCAGCTCAGGACACTTCGGCGGCGGCAAGGTGACCATCACGCACGTGGCGCCGACCGTCGTGGTCGAGGTGTCAGCCGACGCCGCCACCCAGGGCGGCCGGCACCGTCATGCTCTCCGACTGATCCGACTCCGACTCGATATGACCGCTGCCGACATCACGGTTGACTGATCAGAGCGTCGCTGTCGAGCGCCACAAGCTCCGCGATCTTGAGGGCGATATCGGCCATCGAATCGTCCGCCGTGTTGAGACCATTCCGTGAGGCGAGCAGCGGGCTGACCTTTTCGAGTTCGTCGTAGGTCGTCTCGTGCACGACGGGGATCAGTAAGTCGCGTCGGAGAAGTGCTGAGAGTTCTTTCTCGGAGACCCCTCGACGGTCGACGCGCTCCAGCAGAGCAGGAGTGACTAGGACCAGGCCGGTGCGAGATTTAGCCAAGCCCCGATCAACCTCTCGCAGGAACGGTTGACCAAGAACGATGTCTCTCTCGCTGAACCAAACCGACACCCCTTCGGCAACGAGCAGGTCGTGCAACACCGTTGCCGCACCACGCCGATCATCCCAGGCGTGGCAAAGGAAGATGTCGCGGAGTTCGGGCAGTTGGCCTCGCAGCTCGACCGTGCGACGGTACGGAGTTAGTGCCCGAACCTCATCAGGTGTGTAGGTCACGGAGGAGCCGCTAGGTGACCAGCTCGGCCGGGTTCGGCCGTCGCCGCTAGACCCACCACCTCGGCTTGTGCCGCTCCCGCTGGTGCTCCGCGGCGCGTAGGTCGACGGAGGGTAGTAGGTCGGCGTTGGTGAGTAGTACCCCCGGCCTCGGCCACCATGCACAGGGCAGTCTGCTGCCCCGCTCGCCGTCCGGTGACCCCGCCGCGGGGCTGTGCATCCACTCATCACCCGATGATATTGGAGCGGGGTGCCGGCGGTACGTCGTTCGCCGCAAACGTTCGTTTCCGGTGAGCCGGAAACGTCGACGACAACCGGCCGCCGACACGCGGAAGCCGATTCACCGAAACTCATCACCGAAACCGATTCCCGCCAGAACCAACCCTGTACCGTTTTCGGTGGACCGATCGAGGAGGAACCGATGAGTGATCTCACTCTGGCTGAGGTGATGGAGCAGCACCCGGAGCTGACCAGCTTCGGCATCGGTGTCTTCGACCAGCGTCGCAAGCCGCGTGGCGTCCGAGAGGCCGAGATGGCCCAGGAGCGTACGGACCTGATCGAGGGAGAGGCGAATGTCCACAAGATCGTCGCGTGGCTCCGTGACAACGACCTGAAGCCGATTCAGACGCCCAGCAGGAACAGTTATGCGCTCAAGCATCTGGTGGAGAAGCGCATCGGGTACGTCACCAACGGAGAGTTCATCGCCGCCGCCCTCATCGTGGGCTATCCCTACCGCTACCGAACACCCAATGTCCTGTTCGGGATCAGTGCCCGCGATCTACGACGGGTGTCTGGTTCTCATGGCTAGCCAGCCGATCAATCCGAGCAGCACCCCGCCGGCTCCCACCGATGAACGGGTGTTCTTCCGTGACGTGAAGCCATACGCGATCGTCGACGACCTGGACCAGCTGCGCGGACCCGCCGGCGGTGTGGTTGAACTGTCGCACTCGGTGCTGTGGGCGCCGGGTGGCCCGTACGTCGACCTGGACGAGCCCGGTGGTCGCGGGCTGGCCTACCGGGCGGTGCTGGCGGAGGGGACCGTTGAGGACCTGGCGCAGATCCTCAATCGCGACCAGCTGATCGCGGCGTGGCCGGAGCTGATGCTGCCTCGCCGGGTGCGCGAGATGTGGGAGTCCCGGTTTCCCGAGCTGCCGCCGGCTACGGCCGCCTAGGACGGCCCCTCGTGAGCCACGACAGCCCCGAGTTGCAGCGCGACGTCGCTGTGCAGCGAGAGGTCGCACGGATTGCCCTGGCTGGCGTAGACGGGTTCGCTCTGGCTGGCTCTGGCGCGATCCGGGAGCACGGCATGATCGACCGGCCGACCGAGGACGTCGACCTGTTCACTACCAGCCAGGACGTCACCGAGTTCGCCGCCGCCGTCGACCAGGTGACCGAGCATCTGCGGGGGAGGGGGTTCAGCGTTGACCAGGTCCGTCGGGCACCGCAGTTTGCTCGGTTGCACGTGGCCACCAGCGACGGCCGCCAGCTCGACGTCGATTTGGGAGTGGACTGGCGTCAGGACGACCCGGTACGCCTCGATATCGGGCCGGTGCTGAGCCTGGCCGATGCGGTCGGCAACAAGGTCTCCGCGCTGTACAGCAGGGGCGAGCCTCGCGACTACCTCGACCTCGACGCCATCCGCGCGTCGGGCCGGTTCACCGACGAGCAGCTGGTCACCGCGGCCGCCGAACGCGATCCCGGTTTCGAGGTCGACATGTTCGCCCAGCAACTCGTCGGTGTCCGTCGGCTCACCCCTCGTGACGTCCGCGGCTACGGCGTCACCGCCGACCAGCTGGAGGACGTCAAGGCCCGATGCCTCCAGTGGGCCAGCACCCTCCAGAAGCAGCCAGACAGTGAGCAGCGTGGCGGGCTGAGCAGCGAGGAGTTACGCGGTCTGATCGAGCGTCGACAGGCCGGCTTCCCGACGCCGGCGACGGAGGCAACTCGGCCACGGTCCGGGCCGCCGGCAGAAGCCACTCGCCGGCCCACGGACCCGGATCGGGGGATCGAGTTGTGACGGTCGTCGGGTATGCCCGGGTGTCGACCCGGGACCAGGACCCCGGATCGCAGGAGCGTGAGCTGTCCGCGGCCGGCGCGGCCCGGGTGTTCGTCGACCACGGCGAGTCGAGCCGGCTCCGTGATCGGCCGGAGTGGGTCGCCTGTCTGGACTACCTCCGCGAGGGCGACACTCTCGTCGTCCGCGCCCTCGACCGGATCGCCGGGACGACCACGATGGCCATCGAGACCATCTCTGGGCTGCACGACCGCGGCATCAACATTAAGAGCTTGACCGAGCCCGACATCGACACCACGACCCCGATGGGACGTGCCCTGTTCGGGATCGTCGCGGTGTTCGCTCAGCTGCGCGTCGACACCATCCGGGAGAACACTCGACGTGGCCTGGAGCATGCCCGAGCACAAGGTCGGCTCGGCGGCCGGCCGTCTGTCATGAACGAGGAGCGGATCGCGGCCGCGGTGCAGTTGCGTGATGCCGGAACCAGCACCAGCGCGATCGCCAGGACGCTTGGTGTCGGAGCCTCGTCGGTGACGCGGGCTCTTGCTCGACACGACGCTGCCGCCCCGTCCTGACGACGGCGGGTGGCGCTAGTCGAGTTCGACGGATGGCGTCATCTTGTGCGGGTGGCTCGCGCTGGCCTGGCCGTAGTTCGCCGAGTTGCCTCGTGATGCGGTCGCAGCTCTGGCTGGTGCAGCGAAGCCTCGACCCGCGCGCTCGACGGCTCGCTCGGCTCGGCGTCGGTCTTCGACGGCGACGGCCATCGCGATGTCGGATTGGCCGGTGGTTTCCATGTCGCTGCACGCTTGCACGGCTTCGGTGATGGTGCGGCAGGGGATGCCGGTCCCGTAGCCGTCGTGGTCAGGTCCACC
>JAKDLH010000311.1 GCA_030452945.1 Microlunatus sp.
GCTCACCTATTGGGCTTGGCTCAAGGATCTGCAAAAGGTGTGCGACATCTGGAACGTCGACCATCCCGACGTCCAGGTCGAGGCGACGTGGATTCCTGGCGGCAACCGGGGCGGTTACCAGAAGCTGTATACGGCTCTGGCCGCCGGCGGATCCGGACCCGATCTCGCGCAGGTCGAGCTGCGCAGCATTCCCGAGTTCATGCTGGTCAACGGATTGTTCGACCTGAGCCGTTACGGCGCGCAGGATTACGCGGATCGATTCGACCCCACTCTGTGGGGGCAGGTCAGCTATGTGGGCGGGATCTATGGGATTCCGCAGGATTCCGGACCGATGGCCACCTACTTCCGGCCCGATCTGCTGAAGAAGGTGGGGGCGAAACCGCCGACCACGTGGGACGAGTGGGCTGACGTTGCCCGGGAGCTGCGCCGGACGAAGGTCTACTTGGAGTGCTTCGCGCTCGCCGACCCGTCTTGGTTCGCCGCGATTGCGACCCAGGCCGGCGCGAGTTGGTTACGGATCGACGAGGACAGCTGGGTCATCAACATGACCGACGATGCGACACTCACCGCGGCTCGCTTCTTCGACAAGGCGATCGATGACGATCTGGTCACGACCGCGTACGGCCAGTACTCGACGCCGTGGTTCGCGGCAGCGGCAGCTGGGCAGCTCGCTTCGCTGACCAGTGCGAGCTGGGGTGACGCCTTGCTGGAAGGGGTCAGCGGCGCCGAGGGAAAGTGGCGGGTGGCGAGCATGCCGCGTTGGGGTTCCAGCGGGTTCGGCTCCAGCTACATCGGTGGCTCGACGGTCGCCGTGCTGGCGAACAGCCAGCATCCCCAAGAGGCGCTCGACTTCGCCATCTGGATGCAAACCAGCAAGGAGGGCATCGACGCGCTGATCGAATACTGCGGTATCGGCTGGTCTCCGGCGCGCGACTACATCGGCGCCCAACGCCAGCAGCCCTCGGAGTTCTTCGGCGGACAGAACTACAACGAAGAGATCTTCTTGCCAGCCAGCAAGGAACAAAACCCGGACTGGTCGTGGTGGCCGGTCACCCAGCAGTCGTTCAACATCATCGCCGACCAGTTCCGCCGCAAGCCGTCCGGGCAAACCCTGGTCGATTCGATCACCATCGCCGAATCCAACATCATCGAGGTCTTCCGCAACAAGGGTCTAACCATTCGAAAGGCCACGTCATGACGAGCACGTCGACTCAGGAGGGATCCACGGCGGTCGTTGCGCCCACCGCCGGGCAGAAGCGGCACCGCCGCCGGATGTGGGCGCCCTGGGCTCTCCTGGCGCCGTTCCTGATCTTGTTCGTCTTCACCTTCGTCTTGCCGATCCTCATCGCGGTCGCGCAGAGTTTCACTCGCGTGACCCGGCAAGGGGTCTTCGGCGAAAAGGGCGTGACCACGGGTTTCGCCGGATTCGACAACTATCTCCAGGCACTGGCCAACCAGAACTTCATCGCTTCGATCGGTCGGATGCTGCTGTTCGGCGTCGTGCAGGTCACCGTGATGATGGTGCTCTGCACGGTCCTGGCCTTGCTGTTGGAAGGGGCGGCCGCTCGCCGGCCCGGATTCTTCCGGGCCGCCTACTTCCTGCCGTACGGTATCCCCGGCGTGATCGCCACGATCTTGTGGTCCTTCCTCTACGTCCCAGGTTTGAGCCCGCTGATCGACATCGGTGCCTGGTTCGGCGTCGAGTTGGACTTCCTCGGCCCCTCGACCGTGCTGTGGTCAATCGCCAACATCGTGACCTGGGCCTACACCGGTTACAACATGTTGATCATCGTGGCGCAGCTGAAGACGATTCCCAACGATGTGTACGAGGCGGCCAAGGTGGACGGCGCTGGCTGGTGGCCGGTGGTGCGGAGCATTCAATTGCCGTTGATCCGGCCGGCGCTGATCTTGACCACGGTGTTCTCCATCATCGGGACGCTGCAGCTGTTCGCCGAACCTCAGGTTCTGCAGAGTGTGTCGCCGGCGATCGACTCCGAGTACACGCCCAACTTGAGCGCCTACACCACCGCATTCGCCTACAACGACTACAACGTCGCCGCTGCCCAGGCGGTGCTCATCGCCGCGGTCGCGTTCATCCTTTCGTTCGGTTTCCTCAAGCTCACCAACCGGAGGTCAAAGTGAGCGCCCCCGCGCAGCAAAGCGCCCCCACGGCGACGGCGTCTGCACCGACCCAGATCCGCCGCTCGCGCCGCAGAGCGGGCGGGTCCTCCGCCAGTCGCGGGTCGACAATCCTGGTAACCGGCATCCTCGTGGTCGTCGCGGTGTACTTCTTGATGCCGGTGTACTGGGTGATCGTCGCGGCCACCAAGACGACTCAGGACCTGTTCGCCACGAACGGCTTCTGGTTCTCCTCCGACTTCGCCTTGCTGAGCAACGTGCGCCAGGTGCTCACCTACGGCGACGGCATCTTCGTGCGGTGGTTCCTCAACTCGATGTTCTACGCCGGGGTCGGGGCACTGCTGGCCACCTACTTCGCCGCCGCCGCCGGCTATGCCCTGGCTAAGTACCAATTCCGCGGACGCGAGGCCGTCTTCGGTGTCGTCCTCGGCGGCGTACTGGTGCCGGGCACCGCGACCGCACTGCCGCTCTTCCTGTTGTTCAGCAAGCTCGGGTTCACTAACAGCTACTGGTCAGTCTTGCTCCCTTCGCTGGTGTCGCCATTCGGGCTCTTCCTGTGCCGGATCTACGCCGAAGCCACCGTGGACGACGCGTTGCTCGAGGCGGCCCGAATCGACGGCGCAAGTGAGATACGCATCTTCCACGCCGTCGGCCTGCACGTCTTGACTCCTGCCCTGGTCACGGTCTTCCTGTTCCAGCTCGTCGGGATCTGGAACAACTACTTCTTACCGCTGGTGATGCTCTCAGACGAGAACCTGTATCCGATCACCCTCGGCCTGAACAACTGGCTCAGCCAGGTCGACCGGTTGCCGGAGTTCTACCAGCTCACCACCGGTGGCGTCCTGTTGTCAGTTATCCCGCTGGCGATCGCCATGATCGTGTTGCAGCGATACTGGCGGGGCGGGCTGACCGAGGGCTCGGTCAAGTAAGGCAGCGAGGCTAACGCCGGGCGACCAGCACCACAGTCGGGATGGTCACGGTCGGCGAGGCTGGAGCCGTTTCCAGGACGGGTCTTCATGCCACTGAGCACCAGCATCCAGCCGACCCCGTGGACCAGACGGATCTGTACGGGGTTGAGGTAGGGCAACTTCCCGCATCCGGACCGGCGGGTGGTGACGAGCCCAGCCTCCTCGAGCACCCGCAGGTGCTTCATCACGCGAGATCCCAGTGGGTTCTGGATGCCGCGGGGGGTGACCTTGACCGGTCAGGGGCGAACGCTCAGCCCTCGAACACCGACCAGCAGATGTTGTTCCGCACACGCTGGTCGTCGAGGACGAGCTCGCTGATCGCCTCGGGAAGCTGGTCTCGCTGCCACTGGCACTCAAGCCGCCGTGCCGCCTCACCATCTGTGGCTGCCGCACGCGCGGCCTTGATCGCGTACGCGGCCGCGCCGAGATCATGCGCGGCGACGTGCGCGACACACGCAGCCTGCCCAGCGGCGTACGCGGCGAACCGTGGGGCGCCGCACAGATCTCTGGCCGCGCCCATAGCGTGGCCGCCGGCCGTACGGGCCTCCATCATCTTGACCTCACCACGCACCCAGGCCCGAGCTTGCTCGATGGCTTCACGGGGCCGTGGGTCCTCAGGCTGTGCCGACTCGAAGAGCCCGAGGACGTGCTCCGCGCAGGATGCCGCCCACAGAGCGAGGAGATGGTGATCCGCATCGGTGAGAGTTCCACCCCGGCGGATTGTCACTAGACGAGGATCCCGGTCCTTCGGAAGGATCACGGTGCCACTCCATCTTCTGACTCAGCCTCGATCCGTGGATCGAGGTTTAGCACTGCTTTGGGTTAGTGACAAAGTGGCGCCATCGTCAAAGGAGGCTCAAACTGCCCGAGAAGGTTCTTCTCACCAGGGGGGCCCGACGCGAGGCAGAGTGTCGAGATGCAGCGAAGACTGCACAGCCTGCCCCGTGTCAACGGCCAGTTCGTGGTCCCCGCTGGTGGCCAGCGGAAGTCCCCACTC
>JAKDLH010000312.1 GCA_030452945.1 Microlunatus sp.
CACCCTTCAGCCCGCCGGCTACGGCGCCGGTACCGGCACCGACGCACCCGGCCACCGGATCGGCCGGAGCACCGTTCAGCGATGCCTTCGCCGCCGCGTACGCGCGGACACCGAACTCGGCGGTCGGGCGGTTCGCGAAGACGCCACCGCGGCCGAGATCGAAGATCACCGCGGCCGGCACGATCGGGACCACCTCGCCCGGTCCTCCTCCCACCGGGAGCCCCCGGCCATCGGCGGCCAGTGCTTCCAGTACGCCGTCGGCGGCGGCCAGTCCGTACGCGCTGCCGCCACACAGCACCACCGCGTCGACCTGCTCGACCAGGGCTCGCGGGTCCAGCAGATCGGTCTCTCGGGTGCCCGGCGCACCGCCGCGCACGTCCACGCCACCGACGGCTCCCCGCTCGGTGAGCACCACGGTGCTGCCGGTCAGCCAGCCGTCGACGTCGGCGGTGTGGTGCCCGATCCCGAATCCGGAGATCACCGCACCGCTCCGGGTCGTCGGCCCGCGTGCTCCACCGCGACCTCGCGCTGCTGACCCGCCGATGCGTAGCAGGCGTCGACGACTTTCGCGCGCACCAGAGCCTCCGACCCGTCGTGGTCGGCGAACGCCCCGGACCGCACCGCACCAAGGAACCGCACCACCGTCTCCAGGTGCTGTCCGTCCGGTGGCACTACGGGCTTGAGCTCGGCCGGTACGCCGTCCTTCTCGGTCCAGATGCCCAGTCTTCGATAGGGCTCCCCCGGCTCGCCACCCCACTCGATGGTGGCGCCGCCCTCGGAGCCGTAGACCGCCACGTAGCACTGGTCGTAGGGAATCCACTGCGCCCAACTCGACTCCAGCAGCAGGGTGCCACCGCCGTCCAGCCGCAGGAAAGCGGTGGCCAGATCCTCGACGTCGAAGTCATCGGCGGTGACCTCGGACTTGCGACCGAGCCCGTACGCCGCCGCTCCCCGACCGAACGGGCCGAACTCGGCGTAGGTGGCCGCGGTCGCGGTGGTGACCAACGGCTCACCGAGCAGATGCAGCGCCATGTCGAGCATGTGCACGCCGATGTCCATCATCGGGCCACCACCGGAGGTCGCCCGCCGGGTGAACCAACTGCCCATGCCGGGGATGCCTTCACGTCGCAGCCAACCGGCCTTGGCGTAGTAGACGTGGCCGAGCAGGCCGGCGTCGATGAGTTGCTTGAGGACCTGAACGTCGCCGCGGCGACGGTGATTGAACGACACCTCCAGCACCCGGGAGTGGCGATGGGCCGCGTCCACCATGGTCTGGGCCACGCGCGCGTTCTCCGCCATCGGCTTCTCGCTCAGCACGTGGATCCCGGCCTCCAGGGCCGCCACCGCGATCGGGGCGTGCAACATCGTGGGCGCGGCGATGCTCAGCACGTCCACCGCTCGGGCGTCGACCAGGTCGTGCCAGTCGGCGAACCGGTGCTCGGCCGTGATGCCGTAGGCCTCGCCCAGCTCGGCCAACTGGTCGCTCTCCATCCCGGCCAGCGCCACCAGGTCGACGTCGGCCTGGGACGCGTACGCGGCCAGGTGCTGTCGGCCGGCCCAACCCAGGCCGACCACGCCGGCTCGCAGTCGTGTGCTCGCCGGCGCGGCAGTCTCAGTCACGACGACGTCTCCCCCACGACCCGGCCACCTGCCAACAGCGGCGACGGTTCGCTGATCACCGACGGGGCGGAGGAGTCCACGCCGCGTGGTGCCGCCCAGATCACGGCGTTGGCCAGGACCCGCTTGATGTCGGGGTGGTGGTAGACCGGGTAGCCCTGGTCGCCGGGTGAGAAGTAGAAGATCCGGCCCTTGCCGCGCCGCCAGGCGCAGCCGGACCGGAAGACCTCTCCGCCGGTGAACGTGGACAAGAAGATTTGCTCTTCCGGCTGCGGGATGTCGAAGAACTCCCCGTACATCTCCTGTTGGGCGATCACGATCGGCTGCGGCACGCCCTCGGTGATCGGGTGGCCCGGTGCCACCGTCCAGACCAGCTCGGTGTCGTCGGAGTCCCGCCAGGCCAGCGAGCAGGACGTGCCCATCAGCTTGATGAAGATCTTGGCGAAGTGCGCTGAATGCAGCGGCAGCAATCCCATGCCGCCGAGCACCCGCTGGTGAACCCGGTCAACTACAGCGTCGGCCACGTCAGCGTGCTTGAGGTGCCCCCACCAGGTCAGCACGTCGGTGTCGTCGAGTACGTCGGCGCTCAGCCCGTGGTCGGCCTGGTCCTGAGTCGCGGTCCGGACCCGGACCCGCTCGCCCAGCAGCTCGACCAAACCGGCCGCGATGGTCCCGTGGATCCCATCAGGATACCGCCGAGCCATCTGCTCGCGGTCTCGGTCATTGGTCTCATGGAAGTTCTCGCCCCAGACGGTGACGCGAATCGGTGCTGTCGGTGAAGTCACGAGACCACAGTCTGCCAAGGCCCTCGACGAGTCCGGGAAATACCTGCTGCGATCATGGCGCGGTGGCGGTCGAGCGGACAGCGTTGGATCGGCTCCGGCTTCGCGCCTTCGACCTGAGTGAGCGGACCTCGCGCCGCGGTTATCGCTCGGCACAGCACCGCCTCCAGCGTTGGCGGGGCCGTGCCTTTCTGATCGCCCAGTGTGCGGTGACCGCCGGTCTCACCTGGTGGCTCGCCCAAACCATTCTGGGACACGCGGCGCCGTTCTTCGCCCCGGTGGCCGCCATTCTGGTCCTCAACGTCACGTACGGCAATCGGTTGCGGCGGGGCGTCGAAGTCGCTATCGGAGTCGCGGTGGGGGTCGGGGTCGGAGACGCGTTTGTGCAGGTGTTCGGCACCGGGGTCTGGCAGATCGTGATCGTCGCGGCAGTGGCGATGTCGCTGGCCACTCTGGTCGGCGCCGGACCGCTGATGACCATCCAGGCCGCCGTCCAGTCGATCATCGTGGTCACGCTGCTGCCGGACCCAGGCCAAGGCTTTGGCCGTTGGTTGGACGCCGTGTTCGGCTGCGCCGTCGCCCTGCTGATCGCCACCATCGCACCGAGCGCCCCGCTGCGGAGACCGGGGATTCTGGCTGCCCAGATGCTGCAGGAGATGGCGGCGACGCTGCGGGCCGCCGTGACGGCGTTGCGAGAATCCGACCCTGACGCCGCCGACCAGGTGGTGGAACGGGCCCGGCGCGGGGAGAGTCAACTGGCGATTCTGCAGAATGCGGCCGACGATGGCCTGGCCGTGGTCCGACACAGTCCGTTCCGGCGCCACCAACTGGGCTGGGCACGAGCGTACGCGGACCTGATCGATCCGCTGGACCGCGCTCAGCGCAACCACCGGGTACTCGTCCGCCGGAGCCTGGTCGCGATCTGGCGGAACGAATGCGTGCCGGAACCCTATCTGAGGCTACTGGGCGCGATCGCCGGCCAGATCGACCGGATGGCGATGGAGTTGCACGAAGGCAAGCTGCCGGCCGCGGCACGAAAACAACTTGTCTGGGTGGCCAGGGACTCCTCGCACCTGCCGGTGGCCGACACGATCAACGCGGTGGTGCTGCTAGCCCAGGCTCGCTCGATGCTGGTCGATCTGCTGGAACTGAGTGGACTCGACTATTTCGACGCCCGCGAACTCGTGCCGGATATGGACTGAGCCCAACCGAGCCCACTTCGGATCTTGGGAGCGCAGTCGTACGGTGCTGCTGTGCTCCTACGACGGCTGCTGACGGCGCTAGCCCTCACGCTGGTCGCCCTCACGCTGAGTGTCCTGGCAAACGCCGTTCCCCCGGCGCTGGCCGACACTCCGGCGCCGGACCCGCAAACCAACACGGCACCCCCCACCAGGCCGCCGGCGGAAAGCTCGACCGCCGATCCAAGTGAGGAGCCGAAAGAGACGATATCCCCGGCCAAGCCGCCTCAGGTCGAGCCCACCACGACGCGACCGCCGTCCGACGGGGCGACCTCCTCGCCCACGGCGATGCCACCCACACTGACACCGACGTCAACACCGATACCGACATCGACACCTGTACCGACATCGACACCCGTACCGACGTCGACACCCACGTCCAGCAGCACCCCGTCCCGGTCCCGCTCCACCCCACCAATGATCGTGCTGCCGCCGACGTCCCCGGCCAGCA
>JAKDLH010000033.1 GCA_030452945.1 Microlunatus sp.
GCTACATGTACCAGTTGATGGCCAAGCTGCAGAACGCGTGCTGGATGGTGGGCGGGGGCGGGTCCCTATTCGGAAAGTCCACCACCGCGACCGACTCCGGAGTCAACTGGGAGGTCACCAAAGACACCGCACGCAAGACAGTGGCCTCGCTCGGCAGTGACCCCACGCCGGGGTTCGGACCACAGCACGAGATCATTGAGGCCGCATCGCTGGCCGAGGTGTGGCTAGATGGTGCGACCGGCTTCCCGCGGGTCAGCACGGTCGCGTCCGCCTGGAGCCGGGCGGAGTGGATCGAGAAGACGATGCCGGTCTGGAAGCGGCTGGTCGAGCCGGTCGCCACGCACATCGCCGACGCGATGGCAGGCGCGCTGAAGTTCGGCGACGCCGAGGAGGCGGCGGGTGTCCCCGGTCTCGCAGGCATGGAGCAGATGCTCCGTCCGATGCTGCGCACTTCCGGCGCGAGCATGTTCGGCCTCCAGCTCGGACAGGGTCTAGGCCAGCTAGCCGCCGAGGTGGTCGGGGCCACCGACATCGGGCTGCCACTCAGTGAGCCCGGTCACGTTGCTCTGGTGCCGACCAACATCGCCAAGTTCGGGGAAGGCCTCGAGCAGTCCTCCACCGACGTGACGCTCTATCTCGCCCTCCGTGAGTGCGCCCGGCAGCGACTGTTCGCCGCCGCGGGCTGGCTGCGGGAGCAGATGCTCACCTTGGTCGAGGAGTACTCCCGAGGCATCAGCATCGACACCTCCGCGTTGGAGGAGATGGTGGGCCGAATCGACCCGGAGAACCTGTCGGAGCTGTCCTCGCAGCTGGAGGGCGGGTTGTTCGAGCCGCAGAAGTCCCCTGAGCAACTGGTCACGCTGGATCGGCTGGAGACCATCCTGGCTCTGGTCGAGGGTTGGGTCGACGACGTGGTCACCCAGGCGACCGGACCTTGGATGCCGGCCGCTGGAGCGCTGGCCGAGACGGTACGTCGGGCGCGGGCAAGCGGCGGCCCGGCGGAGGCGACCTTCGCCACCTTGGTCGGGTTAGAGCTTCGGCCGCGACGCATGCGTGATGCGGCGAACCTGTGGGCCGCGCTGCGCGAAGCACGAGGCGCCGAAGGCCGCGACGCCGTCTGGAGCCATCCGGATCTGCTGCCGACCTCCGCTGACCTCGACGACCCGCTGGGTTTCGTCAACCGGGACGACTCGGCGGCGACCAGCGACGAGGACTTCGACGCCGCGTTGACCGAACTGTTGAACTCCGCCGGCGAGACCCCGACCGACCCCGGGCAGTCCGACCAGCGCGCGGGAGACTCAGGTAGCGACGTCCCTGGCCACGGCGACGACCCCGACCGCGACGACCCGGGCGCCGACGGCCGGCGTTGACGCTGAAGGGGGCTGCTGCGTTCTTCGTCGAACGACAACGGCGTGCGCATAGCCGCGGACGCCGTCCCGCTCAGCCGCCGAACCGGACGGGTACGCCGTGGTCGTGTGCGGTGCCGAGCAGCCGTCGCTGCGGTGGCGAGCAGTCTCCAGACCACAGGGTCGACCGGATCTCGGGCCGCTGATTCCGGGCTCCACCCGGGGCGTACTCCATCCCGATCTCGGCAAGGCGATGTTCTCGACCGTACGCCGACAGGGTGGCGGCGACTGCGGCAAGTTCAGTGGGCGGCCAGTACAGCTGGGTGACGGAGTGCCAGACCACCGTCAGCGGGTCGGACGGGGCGGCGGCCGGTGTGTCTCCGAATTGGTCGATCAGCCAATCGGAGGCGGGAGCACGGTCGACTATCGGTGGGTGTCGGTCGGCTATCGTCAACGCACCCGCTAGCCGCTCGTGCCGATTCAGGTCGAACGGCCAGACGAACGAGGTGAGGCGCAGCCGTCCCTCCGAGGTCGTCGCGTCGACCGGGTCGAGATCGCAGCCGCGCGCCGTGACCACCTCCAGACCGACAGCACTGATCTCGCCGCGCACCGCGTCCAGCAGTTGGACCGGCGAGTCGGTGGGTCCCCAACCCCAGCCGGGACCGGTCACGTGGAACCACGGTAGAAGCTGATGGAGACCGGCGCTGGCACCCAGCTCCAGCAGCCGAATCCGGTGGGCTCCAAACGCTGCGACGGCGTCGAACAGCCCGACCAGGAGCGCGGCGGTCCGCCCGATCTCGTTCGTTTGCGGTGCCACGGTCAGGGCCGCGTGCAACTCCTCGGTGTGCTCGGCGATGACCGCTCGCATCGGCGGCCAGACCTCGGACGGCGGCGCCTCACCGCCGAGGCAGGCATAGTACGGCTCCAGCGCGGGCGCCCGACCGGTCAGGACCAGCCGGAAGATCGCAGCGAGCAGCCGGAGCTGGACGACCGACCCGGTGGGCGCATCCTCGTACCCGGAGAACACCGCCCGAGTGGGGCCACCGGCCTCGAAGTCGTCGGCCAGCCCGCGTTCGGCGTGGCCGTACAGATGGCTCTGGCCTGCGGCGTGCGCCCGGAAACGGTCAGCGAGCGTATCGCCGAGGTCGAAACCCACCATTGTCGTCCTCAAGGCGACAGCGAGGCTCTGTCACCGAACTCGGGGCCCAGGCAGTCCCCGGCCACGACAGCAGCGTAGGGCAGCCGGGTGAGCTCGGAGCCATCGACGTCAGGCCATCGGCCTGGAGTCGGCCTCTGCGCCGTGGTGGGGAACGCGTTCCAGTTGGTCTGCCTCGGCGGCAGCCGCCTGATAGCCCTCCAGATAGCCACGGGCTCGTTCGGCCCGCGGATAGCAGCCGACCAGCGACCAGAAGCGGGCCGAGTGAGTCGGCTCGACCAGGTGCACCAGCTCATGCACCAGCACGTAGTCGATCACCCACCCGGGCAACTGCCGGAGTCGCTCCGACAGCCGGATGGTTCCGGCCCCAGGCGTGCAAGATCCCCAGCGCCGCTGCTGGTTGGTGACCCAACACACGGACACCGCTGACGGGGCAGAGCCGAGCGTCGGCGCGAGATGGGCCTCGGCCAGCTCCGTGGCTCGGCGGCTCAGGTCCTCGTCATTGCGGGGGCCCTTAGCCCTGGCTTCTCGGGCGAGGACGCGGCGGACCATCTGATCCACCCAGTCGCGCTCCTCCCGGACCGACATCCGGGCCGGCAGCAGGACGACAATGGTGTCCCGTTCGCGAAACGCGGTGACCGTCCGCCGGCGCCGTGCACTGCGCCGGACCTCCACTTCCGGAGTCGTCGCTTTGCCCATGGTCACCTTTCGCCCCCGGTCTGTACGCGTCGACGATCCCGACTCGAGTCGAGATGATTTCACGGGCGGACCAGCAAGCCGCCGGCGGAGACCGGCGACTGGTGTCCACACGGTGTCCACTGACTGATCCGCTCTGTCCACACCGTCGTCCACAGGTGGTGGACGACCACCCTGGGCTCGTCGACGTAGCGCCGCGATTGACGCCACCCGAACAGACGGTTACCGTCGAGACACAACGAAACCTCCAGACGGTCGGACCGCTCGCAGGGGAAGGCAAGCGACACCGATGCTCCTGGAGGTTTCGTCTTTTCCGGCCCGGCGTGCTCCGGGTCAGAAGAACCCACCTGTCGTAAAGTAACCCGCGACTGGAGGCCGAGCCGATGACCACCCGGTCACCGCAATCACTGAGGCCCGGAAAGACCAACAAGGAGATACTCATGGCAGAGACCTACAGCGGCGAGTTCTACTGTGTGAAGTGCAAAGAGAAGCGCGAAGCGACCGGAGACGTTCACGTCAACGACAAGGGCACCCGGATGGCCAAGGCGAAGTGCCCGGTGTGCGACACCAACCTGAACCGGATCCTCGGCAAGGCCTGAGTCACTCCGGCTTCCGCGCCCCGGTGCTGAAAGCGTCCGCTTGGCTTGACGCAAGACGACGGTTTGCGCAAGACGGCGGGAAGTCGACCTGTGGATAACGGCCCACGGCATCCGCGCTGACCCCAGACTGTCGGCGTGTCATTCTTCTCTCCTCTCGGACTCTCAGCAGACCGCCGGGTCAGGCTCTGCGCCCATCTGACCCTCTTGCGCCGCGACGGCGGCGACATCCAACTCGGGTGGGAGTGCTCGGACGCAGTCGTGCTGACCGAGGTCGATGCCGGTCTGGTCCAACTGCTCGAGGTGCTCGACGGGCGGTACCGGGTCGCTGAACTGTTCACCGCCGCCGAGTCGATGGGGGTATCGGCGGAAGACGTCACTCGACTGCTCCGAACGCTGCACGCGGCTGAGTTGCTTGAGCATGACGTCGTCGATCACCGGTCCCGAAAACCCGGGTCGCCACAGACAGGTGGTGTTCGCCTGGTCGGTCTTGACCCGGCCGGTGTCCGGATCGGCGAGCAACTCCTGCGATCCGGGATCGAGCGCCTGATCGTGGTCGACCCGACGGTGCCCGAGACCTCACTCACCCGCCGCCGTACCCGAGCTGAGGAGTTTCGCGGGCGGTGGGGCGATCAGCCCGGCCGAGTGCTGGTGGCCAACCACTGGTCCAAGCCGGACGGTGAGAGATTGGACCTGACAGTGGTGGTGAGCAGCACACTTGAGGTCGACCGGGCCGTGGTGACCGGGCTCACGCACGATGGGGCGCCTCATCTGCTGGTTCGTCCGCGAGCCAACGGTGCCGTGGTCGGCCCCCTCGTCCTGCCTGGCCAGTCCAGTTGCATCCGCTGCAGCGATCTGCTTCGCAGCCGGGCCGATCCGAGCTGGCCGCGGATGCTCGCGCAGCTATGCCGGATTCCCGGATCGTGGCACCCGCTCGCTGTCGACTGGGCGTCGGCGCAAGCCACCACGCAAGTGCTCGCTCACTTGTCGGGCCGGCCGACGGAGACGCGTTCAGCCACCCTCGAACTGGGACCCCGAGACTGGGCTTGGACACGCCGGACCTGGCCGGCCGATCCCGCCTGCGGGTGTTGTTGGATGCCTCACGCAGAATGGTGATCGCGTCGTCGGCGATCAGAACGGCGGCTCGACGACGAACCCAGGAGTATCTGGCTACATGAAGGACCGGCGAGATGGGTGACCGGCCCGGCACTAGCGACCGGGATAAGTCGATGGCTCGCTCCACCATCCGACGTGGCGCTCGGCTCGCCTCGCTCCCGCTCGGCTACGCGGGACGGGCGACGCTCGGTCTGGGGCGAAGGCTAGGCGGGTCGTCGGCGGAGGCGGTGAACGCCGAGTTGCAGGAACGGGCCGCACAGCAACTGTTCAAAGTGCTCGGGGAACTCAAGGGCGGCGCGATGAAGTTCGGCCAGACCCTGAGCATGTTCGAGGCGGTGCTGCCCGAAGACGTGGCCAAGCCGTATCGCGAGCATCTCACCCGGCTGCAGGACTCCGGTCCCCCGATGCCGACGTCGCGAGTGCACGCCGTCCTGGCGCGCGAACTCGGGCCCAGCTGGAAGCGTGATCTGGTCGAGCTGAACGCGCGCCCGGCGGCAGCGGCCTCCATCGGTCAGGTGCACCGCGGGATCTGGCGAGATGGTCGCGAAGTCGCGGTCAAGGTGCAGTACCCGGGCGCTGACGAAGCACTCCGGTCCGATCTGCGCCAGATTGGCCGGCTCTCGAAGGTGATCGCTCCGCTGGCCGGTGGGATGGATGTGAAGCCGCTGGTGGAGGAGATGACCGCCCGGATCAGCGAGGAACTCGACTACACCCTCGAGGCCGACCATCAGCAACGCGCGGCCGAGGGCTTCGTGGAGCATCCAGAGTTCGCGGTGCCCGCCGTCCTGACCTCGACGTCGCGGGTGATGGTCAGTGAGTGGATCGAGGGCCGGCCGCTGTCCAGCGTGATCACCGACCCGCCCGAACTGCGGAACGCCATGGGGCTGTCCTACGTACGGTTCTTATTTGCCGGGCCCGAGACGGTCGGGTTGCTGCACGCCGATCCACACCCCGGCAACTTCAAGGTGCTGCCCGACGGCCGACTCGGCGTGGTCGACTTCGGTCTGGTGGCCAGGCTTCCCGACGGGCTGCCGGAGGCGATGGGGCGAATTCTGCGGATTGCCAAGAGCGGCGACGCCGAGCAGGTGCACGCGGGGCTCCAACAGGAGGGGTTCGTCGGTGATGACGTGTCCGCACATGACCTGATGGAGTATCTCGCGCCCTTCGTTGAGCCGGCCGCGGTCGAGGAGTTCCAGTTCTCCCGGGACTGGATGCGGGCGCAGTTCAACCGGGTACGCGACGTCCAAGGCTCGGGTGGGGTTGGGATGCGCCTCAATCTCCCTCCCAGCTATCTGCTCATCCACCGCGTCTGGCTCGGTGGTCTGGCCGTGCTGTCCCAACTCGGCGTCAAGGCCGCCTTCGGCCGAGTGCTCGAGGAGTTCCTCCCCGGGTACGCGGACGACTGACCAATTTTTTTAAGTGTCCGAGTTTTGTTATCGGTCCTCCCGAGTTCTGTCGAGCTAACCGGACACAGTCCGGCTAGCCTGACAGAAGTTCGAAGGGTCACGCCGCGACCGGCTGCGGCAGGGGATTCTTGCGCGGCCGACCACGCGGACGCTTGCGCGCGACCACGGCCCCTTGGACGAAAAGCTGTCCGCCCCATACTCCCCAGGGCTCCCGCCGTTCCAGCGCGCCCGCCAGGCACAACTGCTTGACCGGGCACTCTTGGCAGAGCGCCTTCGCCGCCTCGACCTCGACCGGTGACTCGGCGAAGAACAGATCCGGATCACCCAGCCGACACGGCAGCTCTGCCACACTCAGGCCCGTGGGACCCGTGCCCAAGGATGGAGCGACCCCCGTCAGATCTCGTGCTGTGTTGTTCATGATCAGCCAACTTGTCTGCTCGTTGGTGGTCGGGAAACACGAAGGCCGTGATTCCCGGTTGTCTGGGAGTCACGGCCCTGATGGTCGTCGCCGGTGTCAGTACACCGGTGGACTGTCGGGTGGTGGTCCCAAACGGATGGCAAAAGCGGTGGTGTCGATGCCCGTCCCAGCGCAGACCGCATCGGTCCGCCGATCGCCGCAGTCCTCGCCGCTATCGAAAACCTCATCGAGACCCACTCCGGCCAGGGGGCGGGGGGTCGGCAGCGGCAGCTCAGTCCAGGCGGACCGCGCGGCAGGACGCGCCGGCGCAACGGCGACACGCAGGGTGAACGCGTCGTACGCACCGCGGGTGCACTCGAGAGTCTCCATGATCATCACCGCCTCTCCGGTTGGCCAGTTGCTGCGCGCACGCTGAAGACCAGCGCGGACCCGTTCAGGTTAAGTGAGAAGTTAGAGACCGCGCAATCGATTTTCGGACACATCGAGAGACTTTTTCTTTTGACCGCCGCCACGACGGCCATCACCGTCAACTCGGCTCGGACCCCGAAGCCAGTATCGCGAGCACCTGCTCACCGTACTTCGACACCTTGGCCGGGCCCAGTCCCGAGACTTTGATCAGGGCCGGCTCTGAGGTCGGCCGGGCTTCGGCGATGGCGATCAGGGTCGCGTCGGTGAACACGCAGAACGCCGGCACCTTCTCCTCGGTGGCTTCGGCTTTGCGCCACTGCTTCAACCGCAGCAGGGTTTGCTCGTCGTAGGTGGCTGGACAATCGGCGTGCCGGCCGATTTTCCGCTCCGCGGCGTCGTTGAGTGCGTGACCGCAGGAACGGCAGTGGGCCGACAGCACCGAGCCCTTACGCCGCGATCGCGGAGCGCCCGACCCGACGCCCCCTCCGCGAAGCGCGGCGGGAAGCAAGGGGTCGAGGAAGCGAGACGGCTTGCGCGTTGCCTGTCCTCCGCCGCGGCTACGGGACCAGGACACGTGCAGGTGCTCACGGGCTCGGGTGAGGCCGACGTAGAGCAGCCGGCGCTCCTCGGCGACCTCGTCGGGTCGGGTGGCCAGCACGAACGGGAGTGTCCCCTCCTGCGCGCCGAAGATCGCGACCGCGTCCCACTCCAGCCCTTTGGCCGAGTGCAGGGTCGAGACCGTGACCCCCTGCGCGGACGGTACATGTTGAGCTTCGGCCCGGCGGTCGAGCTCGACCACCACCCGGGACAGGTCGACTGGCCGATCGGAACTGGCTGCCAGGTCCTCGGCGACGGCGACCAACGCGGCCAGGGACTCCCAGCGTTCGCGCACCGCCCCGGCCCCGTCCGGGGGCTTCGGGGTCCACCCCAGTGCCCCCAACACGGCCTGCACTTCGGCCACGGCGTCGGCGCCCTCCCGTTCAGGGTCGAGCTCGGTGAGCGCCCGAGCCTGGGTCCGGAGCGCGTGCAGGGCCTGGCGCACCTCGGCTCGCTCGTAGAACCGCTCCCCCCCGCGCACCAGGTAGGGGATGCCGCGCTCGGCCAAGGTCTGCTCGACCACCGGCGACTGGGCGTTGATGCGGAACAGCACCGCCATCTCCCGGTAGTCCACGCCCTGAGTGGCCAGGCCGGCGAGCCAGTCGGCGACGCAGCCCGCCTCACTCGCCTCGTCGGGGTTCTCGCGCAGGACCGGCTCCGGTCCGGCCGGCCGCTGCGCCTGAAGCGTCACCGCGTCGATTGCGCTGCGGCTGGCCCCCGGCTGCCCCTGGCCGGCTCGCATCACCGCGTTGGCCGCCGCCACCACCTGCGGCGTGGAGCGGTAGTCGCGAACCAGCCGGACCACGGTGGCGGCCGGGTGTCGGCGAGCGAAACCGGTGAGGAAGTCGGCCTGAGCCCCGGCGAAGGAGTGAATGGTCTGGGCCGGATCGCCGACCACACACAGCTCAGCCCGATCGCCACGCCACAGTTCGAGCAGCCGGTGCTGCAGCGGTGAGACGTCTTGATACTCGTCGACGACGAGGTGCCGGTAGGTGCGTTGCACCTGACTGCGGATCTCGCCGTGCTCGGCCAACATGGCAGCGGTGCAGAGCAGAATGTCCTCGAAGTCGATCCGGTGTCGCTGGCGCTTCAGATCCTCGTATCCGGCGAAGATCCGTGCGACGGACTCGGGGTCGATGCCGGAGACGGTTCGCCTCGACGTCGTGGCCACCCGCACGTAGTCCTCGGGAGTGGTGTTGCTCACCTTCGACCAGGAGATCTCGCCCAACAGGTCCCGCAGCCGGGCCGTGTCGACGCGCACCCGCAACCGGTTAGCGGCCTCGGCCACCAACGACATTCGGTTGTCCAGCACCGACGGCAGTTCGCCACCGTAGGCCACCGGCCAGAAGTACTGTGCCTGGCGGAGCGCGGCCGAATGGAAGGTCCGGGCCTGCACGCCGCGGACGCCGAGCTGCTGCAACCGGCCACGCATCTCCCCGGCCGCCCGGGTGGTGAAGGTGACCGCCAGGACGGCGGTCGGCTGATAGGCGCCGACGGCCACCCCGTACGCGATCCGGTGGGTGATGGCTCTCGTCTTGCCGGTGCCAGCGCCGGCGATGACGGCGACCGGCCCGTAGAGTGCGGTCGCGACGCTCCGCTGCTCGGGATCCAGCGCGGCCAGCAACAGCTCGGGATCCCCACCGACCCCTGGCCGGTCCGTCACGCTGGCGGCCGGTGGGGTGTTGTCCGGTGACGCCATTCGGCAACCCTAACGGGGGTCGACGACACTCGGTCGTACCCGCGTGGCGGAGCCGCGGTCAACCCGCTCCGGTGGAGCGCAAACCGGAGAGCACGCGCTCCATGGCGCTAGGTTGCCGGAACGGCGATCAGGCGTTGGGGACTCCACACCATCGACATCTACACCACTACATCCGCACCCCTCGGCATCATTCGCACCCCTGCCCAGGGAGTGCAGACGATGCTGGTGGGTGCAGATCCCGGCGAGCGGGTGCACGTCGTCTGGTCAACGGCCCTACGTGCCCGTCGCTCACCTCAGTCGCAGCCCGTGCGACACCCGGCCGGGGGCTCTGGCTGATCCGATGGCTGTGATTTCTCCTCAGGCGACACCTTGATGGCGATGACCATCTCCTGCTCCAGCAGGTCGGGCCGATGCGGCAGGGGCACCGAGCGACCTGTCCGCACGAACCCGCACCGTCGGTAGAGCCGTTCGGCGACGGCGTTGCCCTCGACCACCTCGAGCACCACCCGGAGGGCCCCGGCCGCGCGGGCCGACTCCAGCACCGCGGCGACGAGTCGCTCGCCCACCCCGTGTCCGCGCCAGCCCCGGTCGACGAACATCGCGACCAACACCGGCCGGGTCCGGAATGCCGGCACCACCGCGATCGTTGGTTCCGACATGGCTCAGGTGACGATGTACACGACGCGGTGGTGTGGCTACTGCTTCCGACTCAAGTCCCAGCTCGACCGGGCCGGGGTGGCCTACCGCGAGGTGGACATCGAGAAGCAGCCCGACGCTGCCACCCTGGTCGCCTCACTCAACGGCGGCAACCACACCGTCCCCACGGTGGTGTTCCCCGACGGCTCCACCTTGACCAACCCGAGTGTCGGTCAAGTCCGAGACCGGCTCGCGGCGCTGGCCTGACCGACGCCCATTTCACCGCGAACCTGGTCGGCTGCTCGCGTCTGACGCCCGGGAAAGTCAGGTCACCTGGGCGGTCACCAGCAGATACTCCCAATCCATGACCAGGTGGCCGTTTGTGCCGACGTCGAACCGGCGGCCGAGTTCGGCCAGGTCGCTGTCGAGCGCGGCCTGCCGCTCCGGCTGGTCGGCCAGGGAGCGGTAGACCACGATGGTGGGGCCGTAGTTCAGCTTGAAGAAGTCCCGGAACTGCTCAGGGGTGGTGAAGTGGGTCACGCGCAGCAGTCGGGTGGTGGCGCGCACCTCGCCGACCCGATCACCTAGCAACCTCCGGACGTGGTCGTCGCTACCCCACAGTGGCGGTGGTAACGCACCAGGCGGGGGCGCGGGCGCGTACGGCTTCATGGTGGCGATCATCTGGCCGATGAACCCATCCGGTGTCCAGGAGATCAGGCCGATGCGACCGCCCGGTCGAGTGACCCGCACCAGTTCGTCCGCCACCGTCTGGTGGTGCGGGGCGAACATCATTCCGACGCAGGAGACGAGCACATCGAAGGTGTCGTCGTCGTAGGGCAGCGCCTCAGCGTCACCGACCTCCCAGGCGATGTCCAGTCCGGCGGCCGCGGCCTGAGCGCGGCCGCTGTCCAGCAGCTCCGGCGTCAGGTCGGAGGCGGTGACGACCGCTCCGACCCGGGCGGCCGGCAGAGCCACGTTGCCGGCGCCCGCGGCCACGTCCAGCACCCGCTCACCCGGGCGGATACCGATTGCCTCGACCAGCGTCGGGCCGAACTCGGCGATCAACTCGTTCGCCACCGCCGGATAGTCGCCCAGCGCCCACATGGCCCGGTGGCGGGCCTTGAGCTCGGCGTTGTCGATTGTGGTCTGAGTCATCATCACTCCTTCTTGAACTCGGCATCCCGGTGGTGTCGATGCCTCGAACGTACGCACGGCGGCCCGGGGCGACTAGTACGAGATCTGTATCTGGTCTGTCCGGGGCGCTCCCCGTAGCGTCGAGGCCATGGGAGCGTCGTATCACCAGTTCTGCCCGGTCGCGAAGGCGATGGAACTGCTCGACGAGCGCTGGACGATGTTGGTCATCCGCGAGCTGCTGTCGGGTAGCCGGCACTTCAACGACCTCCGGCGGGGGTTGCCCCGAATGTCCCCGAGTCTGCTGTCGAAGCGGCTCAACCACCTGGCGCGCAGCGGGGTGCTGGAGCGGCGACAGGAGGGGCGCGAAGTCGTCTACGAACTGAGTCCGGCCGGGTCGGAACTCCAAGCCGCGATCGAGCTCCTCGGGGCGTGGGGCGTGCGGTGGATCGGGGAGCTGGGCGACGCCGATCTGGATCCGAGGGTGCTGATGTGGGACCTGCACCGCAACGTGGACACCGCGACGGTGCCGGAGGGGATCACCGTCGTCCGGTTCGACATCGTTGATGCGCCTCCGCGGCTGCGACGGTGGTGGATGGTGCTGACGCCGACCGGGGTGGACGTGTGCGACGCCGATCCGGGGCACGAGGTCGCCGCGACAGTCAATGGCTCCATGCGCGACTTGGTCTCGATCTGGCGCGGAGATCGCACCTGGTCGTCGTCGCTGCGGCGAGGCGCGGTCACGATCACCGGGTCGACTCAGCTGCAGCACCAGGTGCCCATCTGGTTTGGACCGAGCCGATTCGCCACGGTGCCGCGGCCTGGTGATCCCGACGCCGCGTTGGCCAGCTGACCGCCGACCCGGGGGCCGAGCCGCCATCCGACCGTCCGTACGCACCGAGCAGCTGCTACCCCCGGCGGCTCGGCCTCGGCGGGACTGGCGATCGGCTGAGCGTCGTTGCACTACGCGTGGGGGTCATGGCCACCGAACGGCAACCGGCCACAGCACCCGCCGGTGAATCGAACTCAGCGCTGTCGGCGCGGCTGTCTAGGCTCACTCCACCATGAGTCTCCACTTGCACCGGGCCGAGCGGTCCGACCGACTGGTCACCGCACTGGCCGAACTGGTCACCGACCCGTTGCCCGACCCGTTCGCCGTCGAGATCGTCGCCGTGCCGACCCGTGGGGTGGAACGCTGGCTCGCCCAGCAGCTGTCGGATCGGCTCGGGGTGTGCGCCGGCGTTGGCTTCCCCTCCGTCCGCCGACTTCTCACCACGGCACTGGCACCGGCCACCGGGGTGGACGCCGATACCGACCCGTGGCATCCGTCCCGATCCCCGTGGCCGATCCTGGCGATCTTGGATCAGGCCCGAGACGAGGAGTGGACACAACTGGTCTGGGGCCACTTGCGCGGCCGGTCCGCGACCGCGGTCGACACCGTTCCCGGCACCACCACCCCGACTGATCCTTCTGGTGTGTCGAGCCGCGGCGGCCGTCGTTGGCTGACCGCGCGGCGGATCGCGATGTTGTTCGACCGATATGCCTTGGAGCGGCCCGAGCTGCTGGCTCGCTGGCGGTCCGGAGAGAGTGTCGACTCGGCCGGCCAGCCGCTGGCCGAAGACTGGGCCTGGCAGGCCGAGTTGTGGCGCCGGCTTCGGACCGAGCTGGGCGTCCCCGGGCCAGCCGAGCGGCTGCCCGACGCGCTCCACCAGATCGCCGCCGATCCTTCGCTGCTCGCGCTGCCCGAACGCCTGTCGGTCTTCGGATTGACCGGTTTGACCCGCACCCAGCACCGCGTGCTCACCGCTATCGCCGGCCAGCGCGACGTTCACCTGTGGCTCACCCATCCGTCGCCGGCGCTGTGGGCGGCGGTGGCCGGCCAGCCGAGAACCACCCCCCGACGTCGCGCCGTCGACCGCAGCTCGGACCTGGTCGGCCATCGCCTGCTCGGCTACCTCGGGCGCGACTCCCGCGAGCTCCAGCTGGTGCTCACCGACTCCGGGTCGGTCGGCGACCAGCACCACCCGCTGTCGAGCGAGCGCGCCGCGCCAGTCACCCTGCTCAGCCAACTGCAGGCTGACATCGCGGCGAACGCCCCGCCTCGACCGCTCGCCGAGCGTCCCCTGCTGGACCGCCACGACCGGAGCCTTCAGGTCCATGCCGCCCACGGGCAGGACCGACAGGTCGAGGTGCTGCGCGAGCTGCTCGTGAGCTTGCTGGCCGACGATCCCACGCTAGAGCCACGTGACATCGTGGTGATGTGTCCTGACATCGAGCAGTTCGCGCCGCTGATCTCGGCCGCGTTCGGCCTCGCCGACTCCGCGACCGACGGGTCGCCGTCGGCCGGCTCGACCCATCCGGGCCACTGGATCAGGGTTCGGCTGGCCGATCGCGCCCTGCGGCGAGTCAATCCACTGCTCTCGGTGCTGGCCACCGTTCTCGACCTCGCCGGGTCCCGGCTCGAGGCCTCGGCGGTGTTGGATCTGGCCGCGCAACCTCCGGTGGCCCGCCGGTTCGGCTTCAGTTCCGACGACCTGGACCGACTGGCCCAGCTGGTCGCCTCCAGTGGGGTCCGGTGGGGACTGGACGCGGCCCACCGCGGACCGTACGGGCTAGACCACCTCGGTCAGAACACCTGGGCTGCAGGTCTGGATCGCCTGCTGCTCGGGATCACCATGGACGAGGAGGGTGACCACTTCATCGGCACCACCTTGCCCTTGGACGAGGTCGACTCCTCCGACGTCGATCTGATCGGTCGAGCAGCCGAGCTCGTCGGTCGGCTGAGTATCGCCCTGACCGCGTTCGAGGGCGACCATCCGATCCGAAGATGGCTGGAGCTGGCTCAGCAGACCATCGAACAGCTGACCGCGACCAGTCCCGCCGACAGCTGGCAGAGTGGCCAGGCCCAACGGCTGCTGAATGAGCTGGCGATCGGCGAGAACGCCGGTTCGACGGTGGTGTCCAGGGCGGAGCTGCAAGCCTTGCTGGCCGACACATTCGGCGGGCGTGCCACCCGGGCGAACTTCCGCACCGGCAGCCTGACCGTCTGCACCATGTATCCGATGCGGTCAGTTCCGCACCGGGTCGTCTGCCTGCTCGGCATGGACGATCAGGTCTTCCCGCGCCGCGCCCGATCCGACGGTGATGATCTCCTGGGCGACGACCCGTGGGTCGGCGACCGCGACCGAAGCAGCGAGGACCGTCAGCTGCTGCTCGACGCGGTGATGAGCGCGACCGAGCACCTGGTCGTCCTCTACAGCGGCGCCGATCCACGAACCGGGGCGACCCGCCCGCCCGCGGTGCCGATCAACGAGCTGCTGGATTCGGTGGACCAGACCGCCCGGACCGGCGATGGCACCGCGGTCCGGACCGCGATCTGCCGGCGCCATCCACTACAGCCCTTCGACCAGGCCAACTTCGATCCCGCCAACCACGAGATAGCCAACGGAGGAGCCCCGTTCAGTTTCGACACCGCCACGCTGCGAGGTGCCCGTGCGGCAGCTGGTGAACGGACGGGAGCCACCGAGATCTATCCGCACAGCGTGCTGCCGGTCGCCGACCAGGGGCCCGAGGTCGAGCTGACCGATCTGGTCCGCTTCTTCAGCCACCCGATCAAGGCCCTGCTCCGTCACCGGGGCGGATTGCCCACCTGGGAGGACGACGACACGATCACCGACCAGCTGCCGGTGACCGTCGATGGATTGGACAGCTGGCAGATCGGCGATCGACTGCTTACCCGGCTGCTGCGCGGGGCCGACCCCGACCAGCTGGTCGGGGCGGAGTGGCGTCGGGGCACCCTGCCGCCCCGCGCACTGGGCGCACAGGCGCTGGACACCATTCTCCAACGAGCCATCGAGGTCGCCGATCGGGCCCGCCGCTGGCTGGTGGCCGAGCCGGGCAGCCGCGACCTCGCCGTTGAAGTCGGAGACCGGTTGCTGACCGGCACAGTCGCTCCACTGCACCACACCACCCTGCTCAGCGTCAGCTATTCCAGCCTCAATGCGCGTCATCGGCTGGCCGCCTTCATTCAGCTGCTGGCCCTGACCGCGGCCCATCCAGGTCCCGGATGGCAGGCGGTGACCCTCGGCCGCCGGGGCACCTCCGTCCTCGGCCCGCTGGACCCCGGCTGGGCTGCCCTGGTGCTCGACGACCAGCTGAATCTCTACGCGACCGGCCTGCGGGAGCCCCTCCCCTTCGCGCCCAGAACCTCTGCGGAATTCGCCCGGCTGAGATTCCGCGACCTCCCGGTCGCGCCCGGACGCTCCTCGGCGGAGAGGGACTGGCGATGGGAGCGTGACGCCGCGTACGAGCGATTCTTCGGTGCCGGGGTCACGCTGGCCGAGTTCGCCTCGGCCCCGTCTCGACCGGAGGAGGAGCGCGGAACGCTGGCCGAGAAGAGCCGGTTCGGCACGCTGGCCCGCCGGGTGTTCCAGCCCATGCTGTCGGTGGAAGAGTTGCGATGAGCCGCACCGCATCGAGCGCCGCCCGGAAACCGTTCGACGTCTGCGGTCGGCTGCCGACCGGCACCACCGTGCTGGAGGCCAGCGCCGGGACTGGCAAGACCTACGCGATCGCGGCCTTGGCAGCCCGCTATGTCGCCGAGGGTCACGTCGAGCTGCGCGAGCTGATGATCGTCACCTTCGGACGGATGGCCACCGACGAGTTGCGCGTCCGCGTCCGCGAGCGCCTGGTGTTGCTGGAAGCCCAGCTGGCGGCCGCGCTCGGGCAGGTCCCGCCTGGCACCACCGTGACGCCGCCGGACGGCGTCGCTGCGCTGCTGCTGGAAGTCGACCGTGCGGAGCTGGCCGTCCGGCACGATCGGGTCTGCCGCGCATTGACTGATTTCGACACCGCCACCATCGCCACCACCCACGAGTTCTGCCTGCGGATGCTCGACGACCTGGGGGTGCTCGGTGATCCCGAGCCCGACGGCGTGTTCGTAGAGCACCTAGGGGACCTGACCACTGAGGTAGCCGGCGACGTCTATCTGCGCCGCTACGCCACCGATCCGGCGCCACTGCTGCGTTTCGACGAGGCCACCACACTGGCCGAGGACGTGATTTGGGCCGGACCGATCCCGCTGGTGCCCGAGCTCGGCAGCGGCGCCCGCGCCGACCAGCGGGTCGGCTTTGCCCACGAGGTGGTCACCGAGGTGACCAGACGCAAGGAGCGCGCCCGCTACCTGACGTACGACGACATGCTTACCCGGCTGCGGGCCGCGCTGACCGACCCGGCCTACGGCCAGCTAGCGGCCCGGCGACTGCGCCGGCGGTTCCCGGTGGTGCTGGTTGATGAGTTTCAAGACACCGATCCCGTCCAGTGGGACATCTTGAGACTGACGTTTCACCAGCACAGCACCTTGGTGGTGATCGGTGACCCGAAACAGGCGATCTACGCATTCCGCGGCGCCGACGTGAACAGCTATCTGCAGGTGGTCCGTCAGTCAGACTCGATCGCGACCCTCGGCACCTGCTATCGCAGTGATCGCGCGCTGCTGGAGGGTCTGGACGCCATCCTGGGCGGCGCCAGTCTGGGCGATCCGCAGATCGTCGTTCGACCGGTGGTCAGTGCCCACCACGACCGACGGCTGACCGGCGCCGGCCCGCCGGTCAGAGTCCGCGTGGTGCCGCGCTCCGACAACGGCGAGCCCGAGCCGGTGGCCCGGCTGAGAACCCGGGTCGCCAAGGATCTGGTGGCCGAGGTCGCCGACCTGCTCGGCTCCAGGGCCCAGCTGAAATTGCCGGAGGACCAGACCCGACCGGTACGCGCCTCCGATCTGGCGGTGTTGGTCCGGCGCAACGCCGCCGGCGAGCAGATCCGCGACGCGTTGACCGCGGCCGGTATTCCCGCGGTGTTGCACGGGTCGGACTCGGTATTCTCCTCGGTGGCCGCCCGGGACTGGCTTCAGGTCCTGCGGGCGCTGGAGCAGCCCCGCCAGGCCCTGGTCCGAGAGGCGTCGTTGACCAGTCTGGTCGGCTGGACCTTTCCCCGGCTCGTCGCGGCTGAGGAAGGCGAACTCGCCGATCTGTCGTACGCGTTTCGTCGCTGGAGCCGCGTGCTGGCCGGCCGCGGGGTGGCGGCTTTGCTGGAGGTCCTAAGCAACGACACCGACCTGAGCCGTCGGGTGCTCGGTCGGCCGGACGGAGAGCGTCTGCTGACCGATCTGCGGCACGTCAGCCAGCGCCTGCACGCGGTAATGAGCAGCCGACACCTCGGAGCCGCCGGGCTTCGAGAGTGGTTGGCGGAAACGATCGAGCAGACGGTCGCCGAGGACGCCAGTGTCGGGCTCCGGCGGCTGGCCACCGACGCCGCGGCCGTGCAGGTGCTGACCCTGCACCGCAGCAAGGGGTTGGAGTTCCCGATCGTCTATCTGCCCGAGGCCTGGGACTGCTATGTCCCGACCGAGGACGACGGCCGGGTCCGACGGCTGCACCTGGGTGACCGGGAGGTGCTCGACGTGGGCGGCCGTGACGCCGCGGGGCGAGCCCACCGCTACCGCGACGCACTGGCCGAGGAGGCAGGTGAGCATCTGCGGCTCTACTACGTCGGCATGACCCGAGCGCAGTGCCAGGTGGTGACCTGGTGGGCCGACTCAAGAAACACCACGACCTCTGCGCTGCACCGGTTCTGGGCCCGCTCGCACCGTGCCGGTGATCCCGAGCCGAGCTATCCGCCATCATCCGGGCCGGCCGACCAGCCGTTGCCCGGCAGCGCTGCCCCGGTGCCGGCGGCGTCTGAGCCGGTGCTCGTGGTCGAGACGGTGGAGCCGCGCCCGGCCGTCAAACAGGTGCCGGCGCAGCGGCCGCCTCACCCGTTGTCGGCCCGCCGGTTCGACCGGGTCCTCGACGTCGACTGGCGCCGGACCTCGTACTCGGCGCTGACGGCGGCGGCCCACGACCAGGCCGTCGCCGGGGTCAGCAGCGAGCCGGAGGCGATCAAGGAGGACGACGAGAGTCTGACTCTGGTCTCCCCGGGC
>JAKDLH010000313.1 GCA_030452945.1 Microlunatus sp.
GCCCGGGCGGTCCGGGATATCCACCGCACTCCGACGGCGGCGGGCCGTTCGGATCCCGACGGAATCTGGTGCTGGCGATCGTCGGCGGGGTGGTGCTGTTGGCGGCGGCCGTCGGCATCGGCTTCTGGATCGCCCGTCCCGGGGATACCACGATCGCCGCCCCGCCACCCGGGCCGGTCTCCGCACCGGCGACCTCGGTCAACTCCAGCGCTGGCAGCACGACCCCGAACCCCTCGTCGCCGACGAAACCGACCGCGTCCGGGGCTTCCACCAGCGGGGCGCCGCCTGCTCCGGCCAGTTTGCCCGCCGCGGCACCGATCGCGGCGAACCTGTTGGTGGTGCCGATGCGTACTGAGGACGACGACTCCGACGAGCGTCCCTTGTATCTGGTGGACTCCAGCGGGGAGACCGATCCGGTGAAGCTGTCGGACGCCAGCGGCAAGCTCGCCAACCCGATGCTGCAGCCGGACCGGACCTCGGTCATCTACCTCGAAGGTGGGGTGCTGCACGTGATGGCCTCCGACGGCACCGGGGAACGCAACCTCACCAAGCGTGAACCGTCCGGGTGCGACGACATCTCCGGCGCCAGCTGGAGTCAGGCTGACGCCGGGGTGCTGGTCGTCTCCTGCCGATCGAGCAAGAAGAAATATCGACTACTCGTCGTCGACACCGAGGGCAGGCTGATCCGGCGACTCGACGCAGGTGAGAAGCGCTTCGGAGACGTGACCCTCTCCCCCGACGGGCAGACCGTGTTGTTCTGGGCCAGCGAATCGACGTTCGGCAACGGCGGCTCGCTTTACACCCTGCCGATCATCGGCACCGGAGACCCGAAGCAAGTCACGTCTGGAGACGAGGGGCTGGACGGCGACCCGTCGTGGTCACCGGACGGGACCCAGATCGCCTTCACCCGTCTAGTCGGTGGACCCGACGGCAACCCCGACGTGTACGTGATGAACGCCGACGGGTCCGGCCAGCGCGCCATAGCCGAGACCAAAGCCGACGACGTGAAGCCGGTCTGGTCCCCGGACGGGAAGAACCTGCTGATCGTCTCGGACCGCAAGTCGGCCTTCGGAGCTCCAGGCAAGACCTGGGACCTGTGGCTGACCCGGGTCAGCGACGGGGAGGTGCTGTCCAACTTCGATCTGAAGGCCGACCAGATCACCACCCCGACCTGGACCTATCGGTGATTCGGTGAGCATCAGATCACGCTCACGCTAGGTGGCAGGTACGCCGCCGCCGGAACTGGTGAGCGGCTCTGACTCCGTCCGTTGGGAATCGGCGACGCCGTGGTGACGACGTCGGTAGGCCGCGACCAAGACGGCGAGCGCGAGCACAACCAGGATCAGTTGCTCGACCAGCGGACCGGTGCCGAGGGGGGCCGCCTCGCTCAACCCCTTCCATACGTACGTCAACACCGCGCCAGAACCCAGACCTACCGGATCGGCCCGCAGCCTCACCGCCACCGTGGCCCCGCCGGCGAGTATCACCACCATCATCAGACTGATCAACCAGGGGGACACCTGCTCAGGCACCACGCGTAGCAGTTGGAGCGCCGAGGTCGCGACCAACGCGATCAGCACACCGAACCAATACGACCCACCTGAGCGTGGGGGTCGTCGGGGAAGGCGTAGGGCTACCCCGATCAGCACCGCGGTCAGCACGAGCGAGGTGGCGAGCTGAGCCGGGGAAGCCAGGAAGTGACTGGTGGACGCGGTGATCGCAAAGATCGCGGCTGCGCCCAGCAGGTAGCCGAGGCCGACCACCACCAGACCGGCCCGACCGAGCCACGGCGCCTGGCGCTGCGGGGACACGACGCTGCGCCCCCGCAGCGGATCGGGGAAGAGCCCCTCGGTCACCGCGATCGGCGCGCCGATGCTGAAGATGACGTGCAGCGAGAGCACGAAGATCGTCCACGGCAAGCCGATTCCCAGTGCGGGCACGTAGCCGTAGGCCAGCAAGTCCAAACCGAGGTAGTGAGGGTTGAACAAGGTCTGGTCGAGCACGCCCTCCTCGATCAGCCCGAAGGCCAATGCCAGCAGCAATATCGTCGGCCAGCCACGGCCCATGCGCCGGGCGATCTCCCGTATCAACACAGCGCCGGAGCCGTAGAAGACGGTGAACATGATCATCTCGACCAGTTGACGATCCAGCGGCGCCGGACCACTCAGCCATTGATCACCCAACAGAAACTCCGCCGTCGTACCAGCACCCAGCGCGAGCGCTATGGTCCGGAACAGTCGTGATCTCACACCATCCACCGTAGAGTCGTTCGCTGCCCGCACCCATGACATCGATCACCTCCCTTCAATCCCCCGATCGGTGGTCGAGCTGGCTCGCGCTAGACCCGCGCCACCCTCGGCGCCAGCCCGAGTTCGACCCAGACCCGCTGGTGATCGGCACGGGCCACGGCCGCCGCGCTCAGGTCGCCGACCCGTTCGTAGGTCTCGACCAGCAGCCGCCACGCCGGATCGTGGCAGGCATCCAGGGTGACCGAGCGACGAGACAGCTCGATCGCGGTGCCAAGATCATCAAGCGCAACCGCGTCCGCGGCCGCGGCGGCCGCGACCGAGGCGGCGACTTGCTGCAGCCGTTCCCGCTCCGACACCACCCACTCGGCCGGGCCGACCTCCGGCAACAGCTCCCCGCGATAGTGGTCCAGGGCGGTCCGCCTGATGCGCAGGGCCTCCCGCCCACTCTGCGTCCGCGCCTGCTCGACCAGGTGCTCGAAGGTGCCCACATCGTGGCGCACACCCGGCAGCTCTAGCGCGTACGCGTCGTCCTGGCGCCGGATGGCCTCATCGACCATCCCGCTGGCGGACAAGCACTGCCGCAGACTGGATACCGCGACCTGCAGGCTGCGGATCCCGGAACTCAAGGTCGCCTCCGGCCACAGGGCGTCGATGATTAGCTCCCGATGCCGGGGCCGTCCATGGTGCAGAGCCAACAACATCAGCAGCGATCTCGCCTTCGGGCGGAGTCCACGCCAGTCGGCCTCGGTCCCCGCCACGGACAGGGAGAACCCGCCGAGGCACCGCAGCACGGTCTCGTGGTCAGCGCCCGGTCTCGTCGCCGAATCCGTCGTCGACGTCATCGATTCGCGCGGCTGCTCCTGGTAGCGATCCAACACGGCCATAAGTGCGGGGGCATCCAACTCGCGAGCGAGCCGCAACGCCTGATCCCGGGCGAGCCCGGCCAGCTGCCGCTCACCGACTCGTCGCGCGGCCACCCCGATTCCGACTGCCGCCACCAGGCGCGTCCAGCTGTCCTCCCCGCGTCTCAACGCGGTCAACTCCTCCTCCGCCGCCGCCATCCGCCACGGCTCATCCGGGCCGTGCAGCTGCACCATCGTCTGCAGACTCCGCCCCAGCCGAGCTAGCCACGGCCAACCGTCCACCTCGGCGGCCAGGGTGATCGTCTCCACTCGCCCAGCCAAGTCCTCATCCGGTGATCGAATGGCTCGGATGAGGCACCCGGTCAACTCGGCAGCGATCCCCCGCCAAACCGGAGTTCCCGGCCGCGAGACCGGTTCGAGCTGCTCCAGCTCATCCTCGGCGGCGCCTAGGTCACCGGCCAGCGCGTACGCCAGGCCCCGCAGCCAGCCGCGGTCGAAGGACTCCGGCCGCCGGACGTCGCGCGTCAACCGACGCAGTTCGATCGACAGTCGAAGCAGCTGTGATTCGGGATCGTTTGAGGTCGGCAGGCGAGGCGACGCCCCGTTCGATGGTGGCGGCAGCCAGATCGCGATGGCTTGCCGTTCGGCCAGACAACGACGGCCGAAGGCCGGGTCGTCGAGCAGTCGCTCGGCGTCGCGGTAGGCCTGGATAGCCGAGCTCAGCTGACCGTCACGGGCGAGGCGTCGAGCCCCGGCCAGCACCAGCCCCGGATCGTCGGTCGGCGCGCCGGGCAGGGCCAGCATTCGCCAGAGGGGATCGTCGGCATCAACCACAACTGAGGTGCCGGGCCGCATCAGGCGTGCCACCGCCCCCCAGTCCTCCGCCCGGGCGTGAGCGCGGACCGCTTCCGACACCCCCCCACCCTGCACCACAAGCCGGCCACTGCGGGAGTAG
>JAKDLH010000314.1 GCA_030452945.1 Microlunatus sp.
GCCCTCTCGGGGCCTCGTGCAGGGGTTGAACCAAGGCGGTTCCGGTCCGTCCGACCCGAACGCGGCCGCGTACGGCGGGTCCGGATTCGGAACGGGTGGTCAGCGATCGACCGGTGCTTATCCGCCCGGACAGCAGTCCGCGTACGCCGGCTATCCGGCCGCGCCGCCACGCCGGTCACCGGTTGGCTGGTGGATCGCCGCCGCCGCCCTGCTGCTGGTGATCGTGGTGATCGGAGTGGTGGCCGTGCGCGCGTTGGCCGGTGGCTCCGGTCTGACCGGCGGTCCTGGCCCGGGCTCACAGCCCTCGCAGGACATCTGTCCGACCAGCAGTACGGCGCCGGAATCGGCGCCCCCCGATCCCGTTGACGGCCGAGTACACGGCGGTCCGGTGTCCTACCCCCGGTTGGGCCCGCCCTGGTCCGCGCCGCAGACCGATGACCGGGTTCCGTTCGGCACCGACGTCCGCAAACAGCAGGTCACCGACCAGGAGAACTACGACGGAGCGGGTAACGGCTGGGTGGCTTCGGTCCTGGTGGCCGAACTGATGGCCGGTGACGGCTTCTACACTCCGGAGCAGGGTGCCCAAATCGTGGTGCGCTGCATCTTGGGTGAGTTCTACGGCGACAACTCGGTCACCAGCGACGTTCAAGTCAACGAGGCCCGCACCATCGACGGCCACGACGCCTGGGTGGTGGAATCCGAGCTCGCTTTCGCCATCCCCGGACTCATCGCCACGAGCGAATTGCTGATCGTGGCCATCGTGAGCGTGGATGAGACAGCGGGGCTGTTCTACGCCTCCATTCCCAACACGAAGCCGGAACTGGTCAAGCCGGCCCGGACCGCTCTGGCCGACCTCACCGTCGACGGCTGACCAGAGTCGCTCGGGTTTGACGTTGTTGCTCTGCCTGCGGCCCGAGCGACACCGTCAAACCCGAGCAGCTTCGGCGTGGTCGCCATCTATCTTGCCGGGGCAATGCCACCATCATCTCGGGTGCTGGTGCGGGCACGATCGCGGACAGTGACCTGTCGGAGACCGACCAGCCGCAGACGCAGCGTCTCGCACCGACCGATCAGTCCAAACAGCTCGGCGTCGTCGGCGACGGGCCGGACGAAAACCGTGTCGTCTCGGTCGGCCAAGACGCGGCTGGGACCGAACGTCTCGAGCAGCTCGTTGCTGAGGTGACCGGCGATCTGGAACTCGTACACTGCACCCACCAGGTTCTCCTCCCCAACCGCTGTCTCGGATAGGTTCGTACCGATCCGGTCGGATTCGCGTCACCTTCACCGGATGAGATCTCTTCGGAGGGACCCGAGCACGAGGACGACGAGCGTGAGGCAGAGAACTCTGAGCAGCGAGCCTGCGGCGGCCATCCGCCGACCGACGGCTCCCTCTCCGCGCGGAGTTGTGCACCGGCCCCGGCTGCTTGATCGGTTGGACGTGGCACTCGATTCGCCCTGTCTGCTGGTCTGTGCACCGGCGGGATACGGCAAGTCCCTGCTGGTCGGGTCATGGCTGGCCGAACGGAGGGTTCCGCAGGCCGCGTGGGTAAACCTCTCGGCCGACGACCAGGAAGCCAGCCAGGTCTGGTCCGCGATCACCGACGCGCTGGCGTTCGCCGCATCCGGGCCGGTCGAGGACCTCACCTCGATCGCGGCGTTGGCGATGAGCGCCTCCGAGGACGTGGCGGCCCGGCTGGCGCGCTGGATGCAGCAGCAGACCGATGACACCGTGCTGGTCATCGACGACCTTCACCTGGTCACCGATCGGGTGATCCACGAGGAACTGGTCGAGCTGGTGGCCGCAGCTGCGGGCAAGTTGCATCTGGTCGTCATCAGCCGTCACGACCCTCCGTGGCCGCTGCATCGGATGCGGTTGGACGGGCTGCTGCGCGACCTGCGAGCCGACAATCTGGCGTTCAACCAAGCCGAGGCCGCCGACTTGTTCGAGCTGCTGGACGTGCCGCTGCGCCCCGACCAGGTGGTCGATTTGGTGACCAGGACGCAGGGCTGGGCCGCCGGCCTCCGGCTGGCCGCGCTGGGTGCCGCGTCCGCCTCCGATCGGCAGCAGTTTCTCGGGTGCGTGTCCGGCAACAGCGACTACATCTCGGACTATCTGCTCCGCGAGGTGTACGAGGGGCTCGGGGTGGACTGGCGCGACTTTCTCGCCCGGATCAGCGTCGTCGACGAGATCTCGCCCGAACTGGCAGAGGCGCTCGGCGGCGGCGTCGACAGCGCCCACCGGCTGGCTGGTCTCGCTGGTCAGAACGCGTTCATCCACCAGATCGGAGCCCGCCCGGGGTGGTATCGAGTCCACCCGTTGCTACTGGACTTCCTGCGCTCGCGGGCGGTGGACGTCGTCTCGCGGCGCACCCTGCACCAGCGCGCGGCCCGATGGTTCCAGGAGCAGGGCGAGCCACTGCCCGCGCTGGCCCACGCACTCGCCGCTCAGGACTGGGATTTGGCCGCGGATCTGGTCGAAGTGCACGTGGTCAGCTGGACGGTGCGTCGTCCGCCCGAGGAGCTGAGGCGGATGCTGAACCAGGTTTCCCGAGAGGTGGTCTTGACTCACCCCGGACTGGCCATCGGTCTGGCTGCGGCGCTGACGATGTCGGGTGAGCCGGTGGACGTGGCCGAGCTCACCGCCGCGGCCCGGGAACAGCTCGGGAACCTCACCGGACAGCGTCGACGCCGGTACGACTTCATGCTCGAGCTGATCGACTTCGGCAACCAGCGGTGGTCCAGTGATCTGGATACCGTGCTCGCGGGCTGTCAACGGATGCCGACCGAGCCGGCCGTGCTGGCCAGCTTCGGCCTCGCGGACTGGGACGCCATCCGCACCCTGCTGATCAACAACGCCGGATCGTGTGAGCTGTGGCTCGGTGACCTCAGGTCGGCTTTGGCGCACCTCACCGATGCCGGACGCGTCGACCAGAACAGACCGGTCCTGCTGCCGACCCTGAACGCCCAGGCGCACCTCGCGTACCTCCACTGGGTGAACGGTGACCTCAACGTCACCGACCGAGTGGGCCGGCAGGCCGTCGACGGCTTTGCTCGGTTGGGAATCGCGACTGCCGCGCAAGCCTGCTCCGCCTACCTCGCCCTGGCCGGCGCCGGGGTGGACCGGGACGAGCTGCTGGCAGCCGGTCGCTGGCTCCAGTTGGCCAGGGACGCCGCCGCGGAGCCACACACCGAGTTCGCCGCGGACCTGATCTGGATCCGGTTATTGGCGGCGGAGGGACGTCTGATCGAGGCCGTGGCGGCTCTTCGGCAGGTGCGGCAGGCGACCGTGGAGACACAGCTGCCGCCCTGGCTCGTGACCGAATCTCAGGTGATCGAGATCCAGCTCTTCACCTCGGCGGGCAATGGCCCGGATGCTCGCGAGGCGAACGGCGCGAGCCTGTCGGAGTCGGTGACCGGTTCGGCCCCGGGGACGGTCCGGGCGAAGGTCGACCGGCACATCGCGGCCGTGCGTCGGGCCGTGATCCACGGGGCCGAAGAGGTCGCCCTGGCGTCTTTGGAGTCGGCGCTCGAGCTGGCCGCTCCCGAACTGCTGCGACAGCCGTTTCTGGCGATCGGACCGGAGTTGCGCGAACTGCTGCACACGCGGATCGAGGTCGGCACCCGGTATCCCGGCTTCGCCGTCGACCTGCTCGACCGGCGGGCGAAGCAGTCGACGCCCAGGGCGGCATCGGGCTCGACCGCGATCCTGGTGCCGTTGACCGATCGGGAGAACAACGTCCTGCGTTATCTGGCGACCACCTTGACCACCAAGGAGATCGCCGAGGCACTGTACGTCTCGGTGAACACGGTGAAGACCCATCAGCGCTCCATCCACCAGAAGCTGGGGGCGCGGGAACGCCGGGAGGCGGTCGCTCACGCTCGAGCTCTGGGTCTGCTCTGAACCTCCGTCCCGGGTCTGGTCCCCGGGTCAGCCACCAGCTCCGGTACGTCGCCGAGAGAGCGCGAGTGCGGCACCGCCGGTCAGCACCAGCAGCACGCCGCCGATCAACAGGAACAGCGAGGGTCCGCCCGTGTTTGGCAATGCGC
>JAKDLH010000315.1 GCA_030452945.1 Microlunatus sp.
GCCAGCTTCCTGTCGGCTGCGCTGCGCCGGATCGACCACACCGAACTCATGAGTCCATCCTCTCCCCGATGGCGGTCTGCGCCATCGGGGACGACCCCCAGTGATCCTGATCCTTGCTCGCCGACCGCTCCAGCGCCGGCCCGCTCCACGTCGACGAGGGTCACCTGCGGGTGAAGTGGGGGAGGCCCCCGCTGGTCTGTGAGGCCGGAGAGTGTGAAGCTGGCATCACCATGTCGTCCACCGGGTACGGATCGCAGCAGCGACCAGACGCGTCCGCGCCTGTTCTGGGGGCCCGACTCGACCCCGGCGGGCCCGGCCCGGGCGTCCCCGGGACCGCCGAAGGCCCGGAGTTGACCGAGAACTCCGAGCGAGCCGACCGGCCGCGTGCTACCCGAGTCGCCGAAGGTGCCGTCCTCGGTGGGGTCTGCACCGGTTTGGCCCGGCATCTCGGTTGGCCAGTCCTGGTCATCCGGATCGGTTTCGTGGGTCTGCTGCTGGTCCAGTTCCTCGGCGCGATCGCGTACGGCGCCCTATGGCTGCTGCTCCCGCCGGAGCAGGAGGAGACCGCCCCCGGTCTCGAGGCGGCGAGCCGGAGCGGCCTGCGGACCGCGAACAAACCCCCGCGACGGATCGACTGGGGGAGCCTGCTGGCGTTGGCCGCACTGGCCACGGGATTGCTGTGGCTGGTGCAGACCAGTGGTTGGGGAATCAGCCAGCACCTGTTCTGGCCGGTGGCCTTCGCCTGTGCCGGCGCAGCCCTGGTGTGGCGGCAGGCTGATAGCAGTCAGCAGCGCCGATGGACGGCCGAAGGCGGCGGTCAGGCGTGGTTGGCTCCGTTCGTGGCTCGCGGTGGCTGGCCGGCCGTGCTCCGCGTCATCGTCGGATTGGCGTTGGTCGGGGCGTCGTTCGGCATGGTCGTCGCCCAGCAGAACCTGATCCAAGAACTGCCCGAGGTGATGGCCATGACCATGCTGGCGCTGGCCGGTTTGGCGGTCGTCTTGGCTCCGTGGCTCTATCGGTCCCGTACCGCCCTGAGTGAGGCCCGCGCCGAGAAGGTGCGAGCCGACGCCCGAGCCGACATGGCCGCGCACCTGCACGACTCCGTCCTGCAGACCCTGGCGCTGATCCAGCGCCAGGCGGAGGACCCGAAGGCGGTCCAGCAGCTCGCTCGGCGACAGGAGCGGGAACTGCGGTCTTGGCTGTACGGCGAGCACGACGCCGACACCACGCTCAAAGCGGCCCTGGCCACAGCCGCGGCAGAGGTCGAAGACGAGCGCGGTGTCCCGGTCGAGGTGGTCGCGGTCGGCGACTGCGACCTGACCGAGTCCCTGATCGCCTTGGTCCGCGCGGCCCGCGAGGCTTTGGTCAACGCGGCCAAGCACTCCGGAGCGGCCAAGATCGACCTGTTCGCAGAGGTCGACGACGAGCGGGTCGAGGTCTTCGTCCGCGACCGGGGCGCGGGATTCGACCTCGAAGCCGTCGACGACGATCGGCTCGGGGTCAAGCACAGCATCATGGACAGGATGGACCGGCACAACGGTTCGGCGACGATCCGTACCGCTCCGGGCCAAGGAACCGAAGTACGACTGGAGATCAGACGATGACCGAACCGCGCAGCAGTGGTCCGAACCCGACCCCACGCTCTCGCTCGACGGGAATGCCGCCACCGCCTTCGGCGATGCCCGGGCGCTCGACCGGCAACGTTCCGGGTCGTCCCGGAGGGCGCCCGGGCGGCCAGAACGACGCTGGAACGTCCGGCGAGTCCGTGCCGGACGGTGACCGGACCCGCGTAGTGGTTGTCGACGACCACGCGATGTTCCGCAGCGGTGTCAAGGCCGACATCGGGCAGCGGATCGAGGTGGTCGGCGAGGCCGAGGACGTGGACAGCGCGGTCGCGGTGATCGCTGAGACGCATCCGGACGTGGTGCTGCTCGACGTGCATCTACCCGGCGGCGGTGGGATCGAGGTGCTCCGACGTGTGCATCTGGTCGCCGCCGACCAAAAGTTTCTGGCGTTGTCGGTCTCCGACGCGGCAGAGGACGTGATCGGAGTCATCCGGGCGGGGGCCCGGGGCTATGTGACCAAGTCGATCAACGGGGAGGAGCTGATCGATGCGATTCGGCGAGTGTCGGAGGGTGACGCGGTCTTCTCACCCAGGCTCGCCGGCTTCGTGCTGGACGCGTTCTCTGGAGCGATCGACCTGTCGACGGTGGACGAGGACCTGGACCGGCTCTCCCAGCGGGAGCGAGAGGTGCTGCGATTGATCGCCCGCGGCTACGCCTACAAGGAAGTCGCTCGCGAGCTGTTCATCTCGATCAAGACGGTGGAGACCCACGTCAGCAGCGTGTTGCGCAAGCTTCAGCTGTCGAACCGGCACCAGCTGACCCGGTGGGCTACCGACCGGCGGTTGGTGTAGCTCCCGCGGTTGTCAGTTGCTGCTCGCGGAGCGATTGGAGACGGCGCTCCAGACCGCGAGCACGATGACGCTGCCGACGAAGGCGAGCAACCAGGTCCACGGTGACCAGAAGCTCTCGATGCCGCGATCGAACGCGACGCTGCCGAGGAAGCCGCCGACCAACGCGCCGACCACCCCGATCAGCAGGGTGCTCAGCCAGCCGCCGCCCTTCTTGTTCAGCGCCGCCTTGGCGAGTGCGCCCATGATCAGTCCGATGAGGATCCAGCCGATGATGCCCATGGGCACCAACGTACGGGCTCGGAGCAGGCATTCCTCGGAGCGGTCCGGCGACGTGCCGAGGCACGTGCACCTGCCGGAGACCCTGACTCACTATCCTCGCGAGCATGCACCTGGTCTATCAGCTCTTGACGCTGGTGCACCTGATCGGCTTCGCCGCTCTGCTGGGTGGCTGTCTGGTGCAGTTCCGCGATATCGCTCCGGAGGTCAACCGGACGATGTTGGTCGGGGCCTGGATCCAGCTGATCAGCGGTCTGGCCTTGGCGACCATCATCGAACTGAACGCCGAACCGAGCGATCCGGCGAATCACGCAAAGCTCGGAGTCAAGCTGGGCGTGACGGCGATCGTGCTGCTGTTGGTGGCGAAGAACCGAAAGTTCCAGTCGATCCCTAAGGGACTTTGGGGTCTGATCACCGCGCTCACTTTGGCCAACGCTGGGATCGCGGTGCTCTGGATCTGAGTGGTCTGAGCTACATGGTCAGGCCCGGGAGTTCGACCCGAGCCACTCGGGTCGACCGGGCACTAGAGTCCAGTCATGAGGCTCTCTGCTCGGGTCGACTACGCGCTGCGGGCGGTCGCCGAGCTGGCCGCAGCCAAGGTGCCTCGTACGGTCGACCAGTTGTCGGGAGCGCAGAAGATCCCGCACAAGTATTTGGAGAGCATCCTCGGCGAACTGCGACGAGGCGGGCTGCTGCGGAGTCAGCGCGGGCCGGACGGTGGCTACCGCCTCGCCCGCCCGGCGATCGAGATCAGCATCGCCGACGTTATCCGGGCGTTGGACGGGGAGCTGGCGAACGTGCGGGGAAGCAGACCGGAGGACCTGGAGTACATGGGGGCGGCCGCCTCGCTGCAGGAAGTATGGATCGCCCTGCGCGCGTCGGAGCGGGCCATCCTCGAGGCGGTCACGTTGGCCCACGTGGCGTCGGGACGCCTGCCCGAGTCGGTTTCGGCCTTGGTCGCCAACCCGAAGGCCTGGATCTGATCATCCTCGGCCGACACGTCCGTTTGGCGAGACCACGTGCCGATAACTGGAGTCGACGTCTGCTATATTCCGTCTAATCCCTACATGACTACTAGGGTTATAGGCCGGCCGGTGGGAGGGAACCCGTGCGCAAGTTGGTCGTGTTGGCCTTGGTCGGGTTCGGCGCCCAGCTTGTGGACGGCAGCCTGGGGATGGGGTACGGAGTCACTTCCAGCTCGTTGCTGATCCTGGCGGGGCTGACCCCCGCCGCGGCGTCGGCCTCGGTGCACATCTCCGAGTTGGGCACCAACCTCGCCTCCGGACTGGCGCACTGGAAGCTGCGCAACGTAGACTGGCGGGTGGTCA
>JAKDLH010000316.1 GCA_030452945.1 Microlunatus sp.
AAGGACCGGCCGACAGCGGCGCCGGCGGCGTCCCCGGCGTCCACGACGGCGGGGCAGATGGGGGCGCAGACGGCGGTGCTGACCGAGGCGCATAGCACTCGACAGCCTGCCCTGTCCCGACTGATCGGGATCTCCGTCGAGCAGTTCGCGAGTGAGCACTGGGGGCGGAGTGCGGTGTTGACCCCTGCGTCGAACCTGACGCAGGGGTTCACCGATCTGCTGGACGAGCAGGCAGTCGACGAACTCATTTCCGAGCGTGGCCTGCGCACGCCGTTCCTGCGGGTGGCGCGCAATGGCGCCACCCTCGCCGACCACCTGTTCACGGCGCCCGGCGGCGTCGGTGCGACGATCGGCGATCAGGTCAGCGACGACAAGCTGGCCCGGCTGTTCGCCGACGGAGCGACCATGGTGCTGCAGGCCCTGCATCGGGTCTGGCCACCGGTGCTGGAATTCTGCCAGCGGCTCGCCGCCGATCTCGGACATCCGGTGCAAGCGAACGCGTACGTGACGCCGCCGCAGAACCAGGGTTTCAGTGACCACTACGACGTGCATGACGTGTTCGTCCTGCAGATCTCCGGACAGAAGCGCTGGGTGATCCACGAACCCGTCCATCCGTCGCCGCTGCGGCACCAGCCCTGGACCGGCCGTCGGTCCGCGGTGGAACGACGGGCAGGAGAGACCGCTGTCATCGACACCGTGCTGAGCCCAGGTGACTGTCTCTACCTGCCGCGCGGCTACCTGCACGCCGCGACCGCGCTGGGCGGGGTGAGCACCCATCTCACCCTGGGCGTCCACAGCTGGACCCGATACGGTCTCGCCGACCACGTGCTGCAGCGAGCTCTGAAGGTGGCGGCCGAGGATGTCGAGGTGCGCGCCAGCCTCCCTTTGGGAGTCGATGTGTCCCAACCGAGCGAACTCAGCGACGACCTCACGGTGGTCCAGGAGCGTCTGATCGAAGCGATCCGGACCATCGAAGTGGCTGACCTGGCCGCAGTCCTCGGCTCCGGTGCGCGGTCGAACCAGCGGGCCGCGCCGATCGGCCCGTTGCGCCAGCTACGGTCGGCCGAGGAGCTGGCCGAGCACACCGTGCTGCGGGTTCGGCCGTACCTGGCGGCGACCGTGGCCGAGCGTTCCGACGAAGGTCTCGCGGTGTCGAGTCGGGCCGGTGAGCTCGACATCGACCCGAGCGACGTCGAACGATTCCGACCGTGGTGGGAGACCGGCGAAGCGGCCGTCGCTGATCTCGGCGTGCCGCTCGCGCGCGCCCTGCTCCTCTCCGGGCTGGCTGTCGCGGAGTGAGTCCCGATCCGGCCTTTCGCTGCGCCACGGCCGCTCGCGAGCGGGGCGACCCACCCCTGGGCACCGCCCCGGTAGCCCGGTCGTTTCTGCTGATCGAGCATCCCGGTCCGTGGCGCTTCGACGCGCTCGCCGGCACCGACTGGTCCGCCGGCATCAAGGCCGAGCTGACCGCCGCGGTACGGGATGCCGGTGCCCGCTTGCTGCTCATCCGACGCCCCGGTCGACGCCGACGCCACGGCCCGCGCTCCTGGGGAGCGGTCCGGGTCGGCGGCTCGGGGATCTGGGGGACTTGGCACGACGAGCGCGATCTGGGCGAAGCTGCCGCCGCGCTGAGATCAGCCGTCGGCTCGACCCCGCCGGATGCCGCACCCACGGCGGCGGCCAATCCCGTCCTGCTCGTCTGCGCGCACGGCGTGCACGACGCTTGCTGCGCGGTCCGAGGTCGCCCCGTCGCGGCGGCCCTGGCGGAGCGCTGGCCTGCCGCGACCTGGGAGTGCAGCCACGTCGGTGGTGACCGGTTCGCGGCCAACCTCGTGGTGCTGCCGGACGGTACCTACTACGGCAACCTGGGCCAGGACTCGGCGGTAGCTGTGGTCTCCGATCATTTCGACGGCCGGGTCGATCCCGGACATCTGCGCGGGTCGACGCGCTGGGCACCACCAGCCCAAGCCGCGGTCGGCGCGATCCATCGCCACTTCGGACCCTTTGGGGTCGACCAGGTGGCACCGGAGAGCATTCTCGCGAGTCAATCCACGCCTGACCGGCCCCTGCCTGATCAGCTATCAGACCGGGCCCGGCCCAGCTGGCAGGTGACGGTAACCGGTCCGGGACTCCGCTGGCAGGTGGACGTGGTGGCGACCCAGCGCCCGGCCGCCGTCCTCACCTGCGCCGCGCAGCGGCCGACCTCGTCCACGGCGTATCGCATCCTGGAGATTCGGTCGGCCAGACCGGACCAGAACATCACGATTCGATAACGAACCGTAGACCTCCGGGCCTAGAGATTTGCGTAGCGGAGATCCGGATCAGCGGCTGACTAGCGGGGCTGAGTCCACCACCGGCCAAAGCCTGTGTAGTGGCTGTGAACTCAACCCATCTGTATTTCTGCGTCACACGCAGTAACCGGATTCAAGTTCCGCTTCCAGCCCGGTCTTATGGCATTCTTAGTTGTGGCTGCGGTTGAGGATTCAGCATCGCCGCCGTCACCACCGCAGGACTGAGACCGCAGCGCAGCGGGCCGCCACTCGTCCGAGGTGACCTGGGGCTCGGTGCCGACGGCACCCAAGGGGACAGAAAGAAGGACGGGGCGATGAAGAGACTGCTGGTTACCCTGCTCACCGCGATCTGCGGTGCTGCTCTGGTCGGTGCTTATCTGGTGCCGACGGCCGAGGCGGCACCCTACACGCCGAAGAACGGGGTGGTGTTCAACAACTCCTCGGGGCCGAAGGCCTCGGAGCGCCGGATTCAAACCACGATCGACCAGGCGATCAGCGCCACCCCGCGAGGGGCGACGATCACCATGGCCATGTACCTGTTCAACCAGTACTCCACCGCCGACCGACTGATCTCTGCGCACCGGCGTGGGGTCAACGTCCAGTTCCTGATCGACGACGGCGCCGCCCACGGGGCGCTGAGCAAGCTGAAGAAGGCGCTCGGCACCAACAAGCAGGCCCGGAGCTTCGTCACCAAGTGCAAGCGCTCGTGCATGTCGAACACCGCCGGTTCGACGATCCACGTGAAGTACTACCTGTTCTCGCAGTCGGGCAACGCCAAGAACGTCTCGATCATCAGCTCGGCCAACCCGCACGGGGTGAACATCTACAACAGCTTCAACAACTCGCACACCATCGTCAACAACGCGGTGATGTACAACTCGTTGCGCAAGTATTTCGCTGACATGCTGAAGGACCAGACCAACCTGAGCTACTACCGGACGACCCGGACCGGTGCGTACACGGTGTACTTCTACCCGCGGCGTCCGGTGCGAATCCATTACCTCGATGTGCTGAAGACGGTCAAGTGCCAGACCGCTAAGAACATGGGCAGCAAGGGTCGGACCGTGGTTCGACTAGGCATGTGGGGCTTCACCAACCCGCGGATGGACGTGGCGAAGAAGCTGTGGTCCTTGCACAATGCCGGCTGCAAGGTCGATGTCACCCTGAACCGGGGCCGGGCGAGCCGGACGATCATGCGGCAGTTGCTGGTCAAGAGCAAGAAGCACGGCCAGATGACAGTCGCGGACGCCTGGCGGGACAAGAACCGCAACGACTACGCCGAGTCCTACATTCACCACAAGGCGCTCATCGTCAACGGCTGGGTGGAAGGCCGAAACCAACGGTTGGTCTACACCGGATCGCAGAACCTGACCTCCAACGGCTCCCTCTACAACGACGACATGGTCCTGAGGATCGCGCACACGCCCACCTACTTCGCCTACAGCAAGAACTTCTCCTATATCCAGAAGAAGGCGGCCAAGCGGCTGCGTTCGACCCCGCCGCCGATCGTGCTCAAGAGCAAGCGGCATGACGCTCGCGGGCTCACCCCGGACCAGTACACCGACCGGATGACCGAACTCAGCATCGACAGCTAGCCGAATCCGCACACCAGCTGAAGCACCGCTGGCGCCCGGTGACCCCCGAAACGGTGCACCGGCGCAACCCGGCTGGCGTTTACAAAACCCCAGGCGGAGATAAACAAAAC
>JAKDLH010000317.1 GCA_030452945.1 Microlunatus sp.
CTCCGGGTCGTCCAGGGCTTCTCCACCGCCGGTGAGTACGGCGGCGCGGCGACGTTCATGGCGGAGTACGCCCCGGACAAGAAGCGCGGATTCTGGGGCAGCTTCCTGGAGGTCGGCACGCTGGCGGGCTTCTCCGCCGCGCTGATCCTCGTCGCGGTGCTGCGCTACTACCTCGGCGACGCGACGATGGAGGCCTGGGGCTGGCGGATCCCGTTCCTCGTTGCCGGGCCGCTCGGCGGGGTCGGGCTGTATCTGCGCCTCAAGATGGAGGACACGCCGGTCTTCCGGGAGCTGGAGGAAGCAGGCGGGGTCGAAGAGGAGACCACGACCCAGTTCAAGGACCTCTTCGGCAAGTTCTGGAGGCCGCTGCTGCAGCTCTTCGCGATGGTCATCGCACTGAACGTCGCCAACTACACCCTGCTCGCCTACATGCCCACCTATCTGCCGACGAGCATCGGCATGGAGAAGGGCACGGCCGAGGTCATGGTGCTCATCGGCCAGCTGGTCATGCTGGTGCTGCTGCCGTTTGCGGGCTCCTTGTCGGACCGGATCGGGCGAAAACCATGCTGGTGGATCTCGCTCGGTGGCCTGTTCGTGCTGGCGATCCCGATGTTCATGCTGATGGCCCAGGGCTTCGTGCTGGCAGTGATCGGCTTCACCGTGCTCGGCGTGATCTACATCCTGCAGCTCGGCACGATCTCGGCGACCTTCCCGGCGATGTTCCCCACCCACGTCCGGTTCGCCGGCATGGCGATCTCCTACAACATCGCCACCGCCGCGTTCGGCGGCACCGCGCCCTTGGTCAACGACGCCCTCGTGGACGTCACCGGCAACAACCTCATTCCCGCCTACTACATGATGGGTGCCTGCGTCGTCGGCATGATCGGCCTCTACTTCATGGTGGAGACCAAGGGCGCCTCGCTGGCCGGCAGGGGCATCCCGGGGGTCATCTCCCGGCCCGCAGGTCGCCGACCCGGCGCCGAACGTCCGGCTACCGAGCTCGGCTGAGCCCACCGCAAGCGACGACCTCGGGTCGAGCCCCGTTCCCGTGATACGCGAGGCTCCGCTCCTAACATCGCGTCAATGTGGGCTCGGCCCGAGGTCGTAACCGTCAGGAGCAGACCGCTGCGACCGAGTCGGACCAGGTGGAGGCTGCCTGCTCGACCTGCTCGGGCTGGACCACCAGGGCGGGGATGAACCGGACCACCTCGCCCCACGGGCCGCAGGTGAGCAGCAGCAGGCCGCGCCGGGCGGCCTCCTGCTGCGCCGCGCTTGCCGTGGCGCCGTCGGGGTTGCCGTCGGCGTCGCGGAACTCGTTGCCGAGCATCAGCCCGAGGCCGCGCACGTCGGTGATCTGCCGGTGTCCCTCGGCCACCTGGCTCAGGGCCGTATGCAGCTGCTCCCCGCGCTCGGCCGCGTTCTGCACCAGCTTCTCGTCCTCGATGACGTCGAGCGTGGCGATGGCCGCGGCGCAGGCGACCGCGTTGGCGCCGTAGGTCCCGCCCTGGGAGCCGGGCCAGGCCTTGCCCATGAGCTTCGCGGAGGCCGCGATCCCCGAGAGCGGGAAACCGGACGCGAGGCCCTTCGCGGTGATAAGAACGTCCGGGCGCAGGTCGAAGTGCTCCTCGCCCCAGAACCGCCCGGTCCGGCCCCACCCGGTCTGCACCTCGTCCACCACCAGGAGGATCCCGTGGCGGTCGGCGCGTTCACGCAGTCCGGCGAAGAACCGGGTGTTGCCCGGGACGTAACCGCCCTCGCCGAGGACCGGCTCGACGACGAACGCGGCGGTGTCGGCAGGTGCGCTCACCGTCTGCAGGATGTAGTCCAGCTCGCGCAGGGCGAAGTCGGTGGCCTGCTCGACGCTCCAGCCGTAGTGGGTGGGGTTGGGGAACGGCGCGATGTGCACCCCGCTCATCAGCGGGGCGAACCCGGCCCGGAACTTGGTGCCCGAGGTGGTCATCGACCCGGCCGCCACGGTGCGGCCGTGGAAGCCGCCGTGGAACACGATGACGTTGGGCCGCCCGGTGGCCTGACGGGAGAGCCGCAGCGCCGCCTCCACCGCCTCCGAGCCGGAGTTGGCGAAGAACATCCGGTCCAGACCTTCGGGCAGCACCTCGCCCAGCCGCTCCACCAGCGTCAGCAGCGGGCGGTGCATCACCGTGGTGTACTGGGCGTGGATCAGCGTGCCCACCTGGCGTTGCGCCGCCTCGACCACGCGGGGGTGGCAGTGCCCGGTGCTGGTCACCCCGATGCCCGCGGTGAAGTCGAGATAGCGCCGGTCGTCCTCGTCGAAGAGGTACACGCCCTCGCCGCGGGCAGCGAGCACGCCGGTCGCTTGCTTGAGGATGGGGGACAGCTCAGCCACGATGAACTCCTCTGGTAGATTGTCGACAATAATCGTCAGTATGGCACGTCGGCCCTTGGTCCAATCCGCCGGTTTCGAACCGGGTTGCTATGCCTGGTCGGCCGTCCGTTCGGCCCGACCCGGGCTTCTGGCACTCGAGAGGAGTCTTTCATGACCACTACCTCCACCTCAGGCACCTCTACCGCGGGCGCCGCGAGGTCCACAGTCCTCGATCAGGTCCCCAAGCAGCTGTTCATCGGGTCCGGCTGGACCGATGCCGCGGGTGGAACCACCTTCGAGGTGACCGATCCCGCGACGGGGGAGGTGCTCTGCGAGGTCGCGGACGCGTCACCGGCCGACGGCAAGGCGGCGCTGGATGCGGCAGTCGCCGCGCAAGCGTCGTTCGCCGCGCTGGCGCCGCAACGGCGGGCAGACATCCTCACGCGCGCCTTCGAGTTGCTGCACGAGCGGATCGACGATCTCGCCCTGCTCATGACGCTCGAGATGGGCAAGCCATTGGCCGAGGCCAGAGGCGAGATCGCGTATGCGGCGGAGTTCCTCCGGCACTTCGCCGGTGAGGCGGTGCGGGTCAACGGCGGCTACCAGACCGCTCCCGCCGGCGGCGCCCGGTTCCTCATCGCCAAGCAGCCGGTCGGCCCCTGCCTGCTCATCACCCCCTGGAACTTCCCCATGGCGATGGGCACCCGAAAGCTCGGGCCGGCCATCGCTGCCGGGTGCACCAGCGTGGTCAAACCTGCCCAGCAGACCCCGCTGTCGATGCTGGCCCTGGTCGGCATCCTGCGCGAGGCCGGGGCCCCCGACGGCGTGGTCAACGTGGTCACGACCAGGCGTGCCAACGACGTCATGGAGCCGCTGATCCGCTCCGGGCTCGCCCGCAAGCTGTCCTTCACCGGTTCCACCACCGTGGGCAAGATCCTGCTCGAGCAGTGTGCCGACAAGGTGCTGCGCACCTCGATGGAGCTCGGCGGCAACGCGCCGTTCATCGTCTTCGACGACGCCGACCTCGACGAGGCGGTCGAGGGCGCGCTGGCCGCCAAGATGCGCAACATGGGCGAGGCATGCACATCGGCCAACCGGATCTACGTGCACGCCGATGTCATCGAGGCATTCGGCAAGCGGCTGGCCGAGCGGATGTCCGGGCTGCCGGTCGGGCCGGGCACCCGCGACGGGGTGCGTGTCGGCCCGCTCATCGACGAGAAGGCCCGCAAGAAGGTCACCGACCTGGTCGCCGACGCGGTCGAGCGGGGCGCCCAGGTGCTGACGGGAGGCCAGGTCCCCGACGGGGCCGGCTACTTCTACCCGCCCACCGTGCTCACCGATGTGCCGCGGTCGGCCCGGATGGGCTCGGAAGAGATCTTCGGCCCGGTGGCCCCGCTGACCCCCTTCACCGACGAGGACGAGGTGATCGCGGCAGCCAACGACACGGAGTACGGACTGGTGTCCTACGTGTACACCAACGACCTGCGCCGGGCGCTGCGGGTGTCGGAGGCCATCGAGAGCGGCATGGTAGGGATCAACCAGGGCGTCGTGTCCAACCCGGCCGCACCGTTCGGCGGGGTCAAGGAGTCCGGCCTGGGCCGTGAGGGCGGAGCCGTCGGCATCGACGAGTTCCTCGAGACCAAGTACATC
>JAKDLH010000034.1 GCA_030452945.1 Microlunatus sp.
TGTGGAGGTTCTTGCTTGTCGCTTACGTAAGACTTTTCAGGGCTCCTCGATCTTGGGCGGGTGGCCGGGGCCGATGTTCGTGTCGTAGGCGCGGTTGGGTTTGTGGCCACGTAATGCTGTTGGTCTCTGACAACACATCAACAAATGAGGCCACGAGTGACGGATGTTACGTCAACCTGCCCTGTCGAAGTGTCGACTGAACTGTTGTCCGACTCGACTGCGGTGTTGTTCGCACTCGAGCAGCAGTTCCGCGTGCTGCGCCGAACGGACGGCCCCGAACGCGATCAAAATGCTGGTCGAACTGACGGCCAGGGACGGCCCGTGTCCAGCGTGCGGTGTGCTGTCGTCGGCGGTGAAGGAGCGCCCTGTCGGCCGGCTCATCGATCTTCCCGCCGCTGGGCAGCGAGTCGAATTGTGGTGGCGCAAACGTCGGCTCGTGTGCCGGGAGGCGTTGTGTCCACGGCGCTCGTTCACCCAGGGCTGCGAATCGGTGCGGCTCCGCGGCCGGGTCACCGAACGTCTCCGCGACGCGGTCGCGACGGCGATCGCGTCGTCGAACCGGGCTGTCTGCGACGTCGCCGCCGAGTACGGCGTGTCGTGGCCGACCGCGCACAAGGCCCTGATCGCCGCGGCGGCGCGGTGGCTACCCGCGCGCCGGAGCCGACGACGGTGTTGGTTGGGGATCGATGAGACGCGGTTCCGGACCGTCAGCTGGATCCTGGACGCCCATCACCGGGAAACCGTCGGATCCGTGGCTGACCTCATTCGTCGACTGCTCGGTCGACGGGCCGGGATCGCTGCTGGGGTTAGCTCCTAGCCGCACCGGCAGCTGCGTCAAGGACTGGCTGTCCGAGCAGACCCCCGAGTTCCGGGCGGCGATCCGCACGGTGGTGATCGATCCGTCCGCCCCCTACGCCTCGGGCATACGAGCCGCGCTGCCGAACGCGGTCGACAAATGGCATCTGGTCGTGCTGGCGCACACCATGGTCACCGAGGTCCGCCAACGCGTCACCCGCGACCACTTGGGCCGACGCGGCACCACCGCCGATCCGGTGTGGGTGAACCGTCGGATGCTGCTCGCGCAGTCGCAGCCGTCGAAGATCCGCTGGGCGCTGGCCGACTTCTACGGGGCCGTAGCTGACGCACACCTGTCCGAAGCAACCCGACTGGCCAGCACGATCGAACGCTGGTGGCCCGCCGTCCTGGTCGCGCTCACCAAGGCATCACAAATGCCCGGACCGAGGGGTTCAACCGGATCATCAAACAGACCAAGCGGGCCGGCTGCGGCTTCGCCGAACATGATCAACTACCAACGCCGTATCCTGACCCACATCGCGGTCACCAGACCACGAATAGCCAACAGCATAAACGGGTAACACCCCGCTCAAACTCGTAGAGCCGGCTTCCGACTGAGGAGCAGCGGCGGTCTGCCCGCATGGTCGCCGGCTGCCGCACCCCTCCGCCTCCGCCGGCGACCATCCCGCGGAGAGGGGCGTCTGCCCGGAGTCCAGAAACGGCGACTCATCGTCATTGCCGCTCTCGGAACACGACGATGCTGACCAAGCTGTCCGACAAGATCGCAGCGCGATGACGATCCAGTCGGCGACACGCGCGGACTTGGTCGACACCCCAGCAACCCGCCGCGCCCGATATCAAGCTGTGACCTGGTGCGCTCGCATAGGATTGCGGCGTCGATCCCGACCAGGCGGCGCGCGCTGCTGGCCACGGGTCGATCTAGACGAAGGGAATGCTCGTGTCGGAGGCCCCCGTATCCGCTGATCGAACAGCGGTGTCCGCTGATCAGACCGCGGTTGACCAGATGACTGCTGAGGAGTCCGGACCGGCTGACGAGACCGAACGCACCGACAAGGGCCGGATCCTGGTGGTCGACGACGACGCGGCTCTGGCGGAGATGCTCTCGTTGGTGCTGCGGAACGAAGGTTTCGACCCGATCTGGTGCGCCCACGGGGACAAGGCGTTGGAAGCGTACCGCGATGCTCGACCGGATCTGGTGCTGCTTGACCTGATGTTGCCGGGCAAGGACGGGGTCGCCATCTGTCGGGAGATCCGAGGCGAGTCGTTGATTCCGATCGTGATGCTGACCGCCAAGTCAGACACGATCGACGTGGTCGCGGGGTTGGAGGCCGGGGCCGACGACTACGTGGCCAAGCCGTTCAAGGCCAAGGAGCTGATCGCGCGGATCAAGACCCGACTGCGTCGCTCACCCGAGGAAGTTGATCAGGAGATGCTCCGGATCGGCGATCTGGTGATCAACGTCGACGGTCACACGGTCAAACGCAACGGCGCGGCCATCCAGCTGACGCCGTTGGAGTTCGACCTCCTGCTTGCCCTGGCCCGTCGACCGTGGCAGGTGTTCAGTCGCGAGATTCTGCTTGAGCAGGTATGGGGCTACCGGCACGCGGCCGACACTCGACTGGTCAACGTGCACGTCCAGCGGCTCCGCTCCAAGATCGAGCGGGATCCCGAGCATCCGGAGATCGTCGTCACGGTTCGCGGCATCGGCTACAAGGCGGGCGAACCGGCATGAGCCCGACTGACGCGTGTCCACCCTCTCGACGCTGACGCCTCCGCGCCGGCGGTGGTGGCGCTTCCCGGTGGAGCTGTGGTGGGAGTCGCTGCCGCTGCGGGTGATCTTGTCGGTGTTCGGCGCCTCCGTGCTGGTGCTGGTGCTCGGTGGGTTTTTGCTGATGCGCCAGGCCAGCACCGGCGTGATGGAGGCCAAACGCGAGTCGGTCACCAGTGAGACCCGGCAGGCCCTCGATAGCGCTCAGCAGCAACTCAACTCCGCCGATCTGACCGGCGATCCCAACCCGGACAAGAAGCTGACCGAACTTGCCCTGAGGTTCGCCAACCGCTCGGGCGGCAGCGATCAGTACGACGTGATCATCGTCTCTGGCGGTCAGACGATTACCGCCGGCGTGGTGTCGCCGGCCAGCATTCCCGACAACCTCCGATCTCAGGTCGACATCAGCGAGGACCTGCTGATGACCCCGACCCAGGTGGTCTACCGCGACGACACCGTACCGGTGGCCGGCATCGCTGTGGGGTCCGGACTCACCATCCCGGGAACCGGTCGCTACGAGATGTACTTCGTCTTCCCGTTGACCCAGCAGATCAAAATCTTGAACGTACTGCAGACTGCGGTGATCAGCACCGGAGCGGTGTTGGTGTTGTTGTTGACCTTCATCGCCGCCTTGGTGGCTCGCCAGGTCGTGGTCCCGATTCGGGCGGCCCGGCGAGCGGCGGAAAGCCTCGCCTCGGGCAATCTGGATGATCGGATGAAGGTCCGCGGGCGCGACGACATCGCCCGGCTGGCCGCGTCCATGAACTACATGGCCTCGGAGCTGCAGAAGCAGATCACTCAGCTCGAGGATCTTTCCCGGGTGCAGCATCGGTTCGTCTCCGACGTCTCCCACGAGCTGCGGACGCCGCTGACGACGGTACGGATGGCCGCCGAGGTTCTCTATGAGGGCCGCGACGAGTTCGATCCGGTGTCGGCTCGGTCCACGGAGTTGCTGCAGGCTGAGCTGGACCGGTTCGAGGCCCTACTCACCGATCTGCTCGAGATCTCCCGGTTCGACGCGGGGGTCGCGGTACTGGCGGTCAGTGAGGTCGACCTGCGCGACGTGGTCGCCCGGGTGGTGGCCGCGACGGCCCAGCTGGCTGAGTCCAGCGGGTGCGAAGTCCGGGTCCAAGCGCCCGAACCCGGGATCGCCGAGGTCGATGACCGCCGGATCGAGCGCATCCTTCGTAACCTGCTGGTCAACGCGATCGAGCATGGCGAAGGTCGTCCGATCGATGTGATGGTGGAAGCCGACGGTCACGCCGTGGCCATCGCCGTCCGTGATCACGGAGTCGGATTCGAAGCCGGGCAGGCCACACAGGTGTTCCACCGGTTCTGGCGGGCCGACCCGGCCAGGGCGCGGGCAGTCGGCGGCACCGGGCTCGGCCTGGCGATTGCGATGGAGGATGCCAACTTGCACAAGGGCTGGCTGACGGCGTGGGGCCGCCCCGGAATGGGTGCGCAGTTCCGACTGACCGTGCCTCGCGCGTCCGGCGGCGTGGTCGAGTCTTCGCCGCTGCCGCTGGTGCCTCGGGATCTGGTGATCCCGCCACTCCCGGTCGAGGAGGGTATCGTCCAGACGCCGCCGCTGGAACCGGTCGACTCACCCACCACCGAAGCCGACCGAACCGACCAGCCGCCGATCTCGCCGACCCACTCCGACGCCGCCGGAGCGACTCGATGAACCGATCGGTGAGCAGTCCGCGGCACCGGTGGGTCGGCTGCCGCAGGCTGGTCCTGGCGGTGATGGTCGTTGCGCTGGGCCTGGTGGCGGGGTGCGTCGGCGTACCCACCTCCGGCCCGGTGGTGACCATTGACGGCCAGGCGCCGGAGTGCCAGAACTGCATCGACGTCGACGTAGCCCCTCCTGCCGCCGGGAATGATCCCAAGCAGATCGTCCAGGGCTTCCTGCGCGCCACCTCCAATTTCCAGCCGAACTACGCCGTAGCCCGACAGTTCCTCACCACCGGAGCGGGGGAGAAGTGGGCGCCGGAGTCGGGGGTGTCCATCTACTCCGGCTCCATCCAGGCGGCCGGGGACACCGTCATCCTGGACGGCCGGCTGGTTGGCTCGCTGGGGCCGGATCGCACCTACACCGGACGGGACAAGGCTTGGCGGGTCAACTTCGGCATGGTCAAGGAAGACGGCGAGTGGCGGATCAGCACCCCGCCACCAGGACTGATGGTCGCCGAATTCGCGTTCGACTCCTTCTATCAGACGTACAACCTCTTCTTCGTCGGCAACGGCAGCGTGCTGGTGCCCAATCCCATCCATCTCGCCGATCTGCGTAGCCAGGCGAGTACTGCCTCGGTGCTGATCAGCGCCTTGCTGGCCGGTCCGTCGCGGTGGCTCGCGCCGGCGGTGACCAGCGCGATACCGGAGAAAACTGCCCTCAGCGTCGACGCCGTCACCATCGACGGCGGGGTGGCGGAGGTGGCGCTCAGCGACGATGTGCTCAACCTGAACGAGGGCCAACGCACGTTGATGGCTGCCCAGGTGCTCTACACGCTGCGCCCGCTCGGCATTCGGGGCGTGGCCTTCACCGTCGACCAGCAACCGTACGCGATCCCGGGCGCAGACCCCGGCACATTCGTGGTGAGCCTCGACGCACGCTTCCAGGCCTTCGACCCGATCCCTTCCGGCGTGCCGGAGTCGATCTTCACCGCGCGAGCGGGGAAGGTGGGGGTCACGACCTCGCTGACCGACACCCCGGACAGCACGCCGATCACGGGTCGGCTCGGTGCGGGCAAATGGTCGGTGGACGAGATCGCGGTCTCACCCACGGCATCCGACATCGCCGCCGTCACCGACGGCGGCAAGGTGTTGCGAGCCGGGGAGGTCGCCAACGGAGGAGTCCGCACGGTTATCGACCAGGTGACCGGGCTGTTGCGGCCCAACTACACCCGGTTCTCGGAGTTGTGGGCGATCGGCGACTCGGGCAAGGGTCAACGGTTGTGGGTCGAGCGCGACGGCAAGGTCACCGAGGTCAGGACGACCCTGCTCAAACGCGGCCGCGTACGTGCGTTCTCGATCAGCCCGGATGGTGTCCGAATGGCCCTCATCCGCGAGGTGGATGGCCGCAGCGAACTCGGCCTTGCCCGGATCGTGCGGGGGGACGGAATCAGGCTCGACGGCTGGCTCCCGTTGGACGTCACCAGTTCGACCACCCCAAACCTCAGTGTGCTGCGAGACCTGAGCTGGTCGGACTCGACCAGCCTGGCTGTGCTGGGTGGCTCGTCGGCGGACGTGCCGCTGGCGGTCTACCGCATCAGCCAGGACGCCTCGGCCACGGCGGCGGTTGGCGAGCCGATCACCTGGGACGCGACCGGACTGGCGGTCGCGCTGAAGTCCCAGACGGTGATCGTGCTCGACCGCGACGGCCAGACCTGGCGGGACGGCCGTACCCAATGGGTGAGTTTCCTGGACAAGGTCAGCGCGGTCGCCTGCCCCGGCTGAGGTTGTGCCAGGCAGACGACGAGCAGTCGCCGATATATCCGCCGGCTGCACAGCTACGGTCACCAGTCCACAACGGCACAGTTGTCCACAGATGTCTCAGCGCGACAGGTTTGTCGTGTCGATGTCGAACAGACTGGTGGGGTGAGGACCGCGGCGGTGCCTTGGTGGGTGGCCACGGCCGACCTGCTGCTCGGTGCCGATTGTGCCGGCTGCGGGACGCCGTGGTGGGGCGCCTGCCGCGAGTGCCGCACTCACGTGACGGGCGAACCGACGCGGTTGACCCGGCCCACGCCGGCTCCGGTCGGGTTTCCGCTGACCGCGACCGCTGGACCGTACGACGAGGTGTTCAGTGGGCTGATCCACGCCCACAAGGAGGAGCAGGCCCTGATGCTCACCCCGCTCCTCGGTGACCGGCTGGCCGCGGCGGCGCTCGAGTTGCTGCACGCCGTCGCGGTTGACCCCGGGTCGATCATCCTGGTGCCCGTCCCGTCCTCGGCTGCGGCGGTCCGCGACCGCGGCTTCGACTCCACCGCGGCGTTGGCGCGGCGCGCGGCCCGACGGCTTCGCGTCGCCGGCCGGCCGGCTCGAGTCAGTTCCCTGCTCGCCCAACGCCGGGGTCTAGCCGACCAGGCTCTGCTAGACGCCGGCAGCCGAGCGGCGAACCTGCGCGGCGGACTTCGGCTGCGACGACCGGCTGGCCTCCTCGGTGTCGACGCGGCGGCCCCGGTCGTGGTGGTCGACGACGTCGTGACCACCGGGGCGAGTCTCACCGAAGCGGTCCAGACTCTTTGTGACGGAGGGTTCGACGTGCTCGGAGCAGCGACCGTCTCGGCCACCGTGCGAAGACGGTCCGCAGGCTCCTCGGACTGAGAACCTGCTCAACATGGCGGGCCGCCGTGGCATCGCTGACAGCCGGGGGCTAGCGTCTCGGCTACACAGGATGTCCCACCACGCCCGGGACACTATGACCGCTGGAGGCTGACATGGATGTTGTCGTCAAAAGCCGGCACTGCTCGGTGTCGGATTCATTCCGTGACCTCGTCGAAGACAAGATCACCCGCTTGGAGAAGCTCGACGATCGAGTGATCCGGGTCGAGGTCGAGGTCTCGGCCGAGCGGAATCGACGGCGGCACGATCAGGCGAGCAGGGTGGAGATCACACTGCGGACCAAGGGCCCGGTGGTGCGAGCCGAGGCGGCCTCGGAGGACAAGAACGCCGCGTTCGATCTGGCGCTGGACAAGCTGATGGCGCAGCTGCGCAAGGCCGCGGATCGCAAGAAGACCCATCACGGATCACGACGACCGATGTCGCTGCGCGAGGCCTCGGCCGAACTGCCCGACCTGCCGGCGGACACTGCCGCCGACGGTGACCCCGACGTGCACAACGTGGCCGGCATGGAAGTGCACGGCGACGGCCCGCTGGTGGTGCGGGAGAAGGTGCACGCGGCCCTCCCGATGACCCTGGACCAGGCCCTGCACGAGATGGAGCTGGTCGGACACGACTTCTACCTCTTCATGGACTCCGAGCACGGCCAGGCGCCGGCAGTGGTCTATCGACGCCGGGCGTACGACTACGGCGTGATCCGACTGGAGAACGCCGCCGTCAGCGTCTGAGATCGCGCCGCCTCGGCCGCTGACCTGCGATGGCCGCTAGCCTGCGCAGCGTGGCAGCAGGCAGCGAAGCGAAGCGTCCCCGAGAGCGACTGAGCCTCACCGAAGCCCGTCGGGTCGCGCTGGCCGCGCAGGGTTTCGGCCGTCCGCAGCCGGTCCGACCGACCATGCGTGACATCCAGGCCACCGTGAACCGGTTGGCCCAGTTCCAGATCGACTCGATCAACATCGTGGCCCGAGCGCACTATCTGCCACTGTTCTCCCGGCTGGGGCCCTACGACACCACCCTGCTGCACCGTGCCGCCGAGCGACCGCCCCGGCGCCTGTTCGAATACTGGGGCCACGAGGCGAGCCTGATCGACGTCACGCTGCAACCGGCCCTGCGCTGGCGGATGGCGGCCGCTGCTGACGAGGCGTGGGGGCGGATCCGGCGAATCCGCGAGGAGCGGCCCGACCTGCTGGAGTTCGTCCGGGCCGAGATCGCCGATCGGGGTCCGATCAGCGCTCGCGAGATCGAACACGACGAGCAGCGAGAGCGGTCGAACTGGGGCTGGAACTGGTCTGCGGTGAAGACGTGTCTGGAGTGGCTGTTCTGGACCGGCGAGATCTCCGCGGCCGATCGCAACCGGCAGTTCGAGCGCCGCTACGACCTGATGGAGCGGGTCCTGCCCTCGGCCGTGACCCGGCAACCCACGCCGGCCCGGGAGGAGGCGGCGGTGAGGCTCATCCGAAGGGCGGCCCAGGCTCTCGGGGTGGCGACGTCGCGCTGTCTGGCCGACTACTTCCGAATCACCCAAGCCCGGGCCCGGCCGGCCATCGAGGCCCTGGTCGCCGCCGGCGAGTTGATCGCCGTGACCGTGCCTGGTTGGGCGGACAACGGAGCCTATCTGTGGCACACGGCGCGGATCCCACGCCGGATCAAGGCCTCAGCGCTGCTGAGCCCGTTCGACTCCCTCGTCTTCGAACGGCGCCGGCTGGAGCAGCTGTTCGACTTCCACTACCGGATCGAGATCTACGTCCCGCAGGCCAAGCGGGTGTACGGCTACTACGTCTACCCCTTCCTGCTGGAAGAAAAGTTGGTGGCCCGGGTGGACCTCAAGGCCGATCGGGTCCGCGGGGTGCTCCAGGTGCTCTCGGCCTGGCGGGAGCAGGGCGCTGATCCCGTCGAGGTCTGCTGCGCCCTGGCCGGTGAGCTGACGTCGATGGCCAGCTGGCTGGAACTGGGCGCCGTCGAGGTGCAGCCGAGGGGCGATCTCGGACCGGACTTGGCCCTCGCCATGGGCTGACGAGCCCGGATGACGGCCTACCATGGGTAGGCGTGTCCGGTGCTCGGCATCGGGCCATCTAGACCGGGTCCGCCCGGTGCCGACCAACTGAGGGACCAGTTCACGTGGCTTTGATGGACAGGCTGCTGCGCTTCGGGGAAGGCAAGATCCTCAAGCAGCTGAAGCAGATCGCCAACCAGGTCAACTCGATCGAGGAGGACTTCGTCGCCATGAGCGACGAGGAGCTGATCGGTCAGACCGCCGACTTCAGGCAGCGGTACAGCAACGGTGAGAGCCTGGACGCCTTGCTGCCGGAGGCGTTCGCCACCGTTCGAGAGGCCAGCAAGCGGGTGCTGGACAAACGCCACTTCGACGTCCAGCTGATGGGCGGGGCGGCGCTGCATCTGGGCAACATCGCCGAGATGAAGACCGGCGAGGGCAAGACCTTGGTGGCGACACTGCCGTGCTACCTCAACGCCATCACCGGCCAGGGCGTGCACGTGGTGACAGTGAACGACTATCTGGCCAAGCGCGACTCGGAGTGGATGGGTCGGATCCACCACTTCCTGGGGCTGGAGGTCGGGGCGATCCTGTCCCAGATGACCCCGGCCGAGCGTCGAGTGGCCTACGAGGCCGACATCACGTACGGCACGAACAACGAGTTCGGTTTCGACTATCTGCGCGACAACATGGCCCTCAGTTTGGAGGAGTGTGTCCAGCGTGAGCACCACTACGCCATCGTGGACGAGGTCGACTCGATCCTGGTCGACGAGGCGCGCACACCGCTGATCATCTCCGGACCTGCGGAGGACTCCCACGAGTGGTATCCGACGTTCGCCAAGCTCCTCGATCGGCTGAAGCGAGACGAGCACTACGAGGTGGACGAGAAGAAGAAGACGGTCTCCATCCTGGAGAACGGGATCGACGTGGTCGAGGACCGACTCGGCATCGACAACCTCTACGAATCGGCCAACACCCCGCTGATCTCCTACCTGAACAACGCGATCAAGGCCAAGGAACTGTTCAAGCTCGACCGGGACTACGTCAACCTCGACGGCGAGATCCTGATTGTCGACGAGCACACCGGTCGGACCCTGGTCGGTCGTCGCTACAACGAGGGTCTGCACCAGGCCATCGAGGCCAAGGAGCGGGTGCAGATCCGCGACGAATATCAGACCTTGGCCACGATCACCCTGCAGAACTACTTTCGAATGTACGGCAAGTTGTCCGGGATGACCGGCACGGCCATGACCGAAGCCGCCGAGTTCCAGAAGATCTACGGGCTCGGGGTGGTGCCGATTCCCACCAACCAGACCATGATCCGCGACGACCAGCGGGACCTGATCTATCGCACCGAAGAAGCCAAGTTCGCTGCCGTGGTCGCCGACGTGAAGGAGCGGCATGAGTTGGGCCAGCCGGTCCTGATCGGCACCGCGTCGGTGGCCAAGTCCGAGATCTTGTCCAGGCTGCTCAAGCAGTCCGGGGTCAAGCACGAGGTGCTGAACGCCAAGCAGCACGAGCGGGAGGCCGCGATCATCGCCATGGCGGGTGCCAAGGGGGCCGTCACGGTGGCCACCAACATGGCCGGCCGTGGCACCGACATCATTCTCGGCGGTAACGCCGAGTTCCTCGCCGACAAGAGGCTTCACGACGCCGGTATCGACCCGCTGGAGAACTCCGAGGAGTACGAGCAGCGCTACCCCCAGATCCTGGCTCAGATCGAGAAGGAGACGGCGAGTGAACACGAGGAGGTCGTCGCCCTCGGCGGTCTCTACGTGGTCGCGTCGGAGCGGCACGAGTCGCGCCGGATCGACAACCAGCTGCGCGGCCGGTCGGGCCGTCAGGGCGACCCAGGAGTGAGCCGCTTCTATCTGTCGTTGGGCGATGATTTGATGCGGCTGTTCAAGTCCGACATCGTCGAGTGGGTGCTGACCGCGCTCAAGGTGCCGGACGACCAGCCGATCGAGAATAAGCGGGTGTCGTCCTCGATCGCGAGCGCGCAGGCCCAGGTCGAATCGCAGAACTTCGAGATACGCAAGAACATCCTCAAGTACGACGACGTGATGAACCGGCAGCGCCATGCCATCTACGGAGACCGCCGCAAAGTCCTGGAAGGCGCCGACGTGCAGCAGCAGCTGCGGTCCACGGTCGACACGGTGGTCCGTCAGTACGTTCGCGGCGCCACCGAGGGGTTCACCGAGGACTGGGACCTCGAACAGCTGTGGACGCAGATGAAGACGCTCTACCCGGTGGGGCTGTCGTTGTCGGACTACGCCGAGAGCGAGGACCTGGAGCGGGACGAGTTGGAGGAGGCGTTCGTCGCCGACGCGGAGGCCGCGTACGACAAGCGCGAGGAGCAACTCGGCTCCGACGTGATGCGTGAGCTGGAGCGCCGGGTGCTGCTGACCGTGTTGGACCGCAAGTGGCGCGAGCACCTGTACGAGATGGACTACCTCCGTGAGGGCATCGGACTGCGGGCCATGGCGCAGCGCGACCCGCTGGTGGAATACCAGCGCGAGGGTGGCGAGATGTTCAACGCCATGATGGACGCCTTCATGGAGGAGGTGGTGGGCTTCGTCTTCCACCTCGACGTCCAGGTCGCCGAGGCCGGGCCGACCGTCGGGGTGGTCACCGATGGTGCCGGTCGTCCGACCAGCATCGAGGCCCCGCTGGTGGAGAGCGGACCCGACCCGGACGGTCCGGGAGTGGAAGTGCGTACGGTCAGCGGGCCGGATGAGGAGCCCGAACCGGAAACCGAATCCGCCTTCGCCCGGCCGAGAATATCCGCCAAGGGCTTGACCGGCCGCGGGAACGGGCGGGCCGTGTCCTACTCCGCGCCGGGCGAAGACGGGTCGGTGGCCACCAAGACCGCCACCGCCGCCAAGAGCGAGTACGACGGAGTAGGCCGCAACGCCCCGTGTCCCTGCGGGTCGGGCAAGAAGTTCAAGATGTGTCACGGTCGCCCGGGGGCTCGCTGACTCGCAGGGTGGGTGCTGTGCACCGGTTGGGCGGTCGGGGCGTGCGTCCGCCCAGGCTTACCCAAGCTGCAGAGCCGTGCAGCGCCACCGCTGGTCGGTGCGGGCCAGCCGGAAGGCCATCGCCGCCGACCGGGGGCCCCGACGCAGATGGGCGCTGACCTCCAGAACGGTCGGCGCGCTGAACTGGACCCGCAACGACGCCACGGTGGTTGGCCGCGTCGCCTCCCCGGTTCCCCGGCGGCCACGTGGTCGCCTCAGGCGGGCTCGTCTGGCGACCTCGGCCATCACCCAGTCGTCCAGCCAGCATCCCAGAGCCTCCAGCGGTCGCCGACCGTCGACGGCCTCGATCAGCAGCTGGGCGAACCACCGGCTGGCGGCGCACGCCTCACGGCACTCGGCGGGCTGGTCGGCCTGCTGGAAACCGCCGGGTACCGAGTCGAGGGTCAGCCAAGCCCGGCTCGCGGTCGGTGGTCCCGCCAGCGCACTCGCGCCCAGCCGGGGCTCGGCATCGAGCCCGAGCAGCGGTGGCTGCTCGGGTGGGACGTCGGCGTCCCCAACCGCTGCGACCCAGTCCTGGGCGGGTGGTCGAGGGTCGATGGCTGCGCGTAGCGACAGCGTGGTGGTTGTCGTGCCGATGGATAGGGAGACAGACATCGAGGGCTCCTGAGCTGAGGTTCCGCCCAGCGTGCGACAGCCCAGGTCAAGAAGGGAAGAAGAGCCTGTGGATAACTGGCGACAAGCCGGCTACCCGACTACGAACAGCAGGACCACCAGGCCGAAGGCCAGCACCGATTCCAGAGCCTGCTGGACCGTCCAGGTCTTCAGGGTGGTCTTGACGTCCATCCCCATCAGCCGACCGACCAGCCAGAACCCGGAGTCGTTGACGTGGCCGGCGAACACCGAGCCCGCGGCGGTCGCCAAGGTGATGCAGGCGATCTGCCACGCGGAGTAGTCTCCGCCGGCCACCGCCGGCGCCATCAGGCCGGCTGCCGTGACCAGGGCCACGGTGGCCGAGCCTTGAGCCAAACGCAGGATGACGGCAATCAGGTACGCCGCGACGATCACCGGCAGGCCTACGTCGGCGAGAGTTCCCGACAACGCGTCACCGATGCCGGAGGCCCGGAGGACGCCCCCGAACATCCCTCCTGCGCCGGTGATCAAGATGACTGAGCAGACCGGGCCGAGCGAAGAGTCCAAAACCTTCTCCAGGGCGGATCCATTCTCGCCCCGGCGGGTGCCCAGCACCACGCTGGCCACGAGCACCGAGATCAGCAGTGCCACCGGCGAGTTGCCGAGCATGATCAGCAGCTGCACCCAGGTGGCGTCGGAGTCCACCGTGCCCAGCGAGGCCAGGGCGGACAGGCCGGTGTTGAGAAAGATCAGCAGCAACGGAAGCGCCATCACCGCGGCCACCGTCCCGACCTTCGGTGGGTCGGTCGGCTGATCGTCGTCGACGTTGCCGAAGAGGTCCGGAACCGGGAGCTTGATGCGGGTGCCGATGAATCGTCCCCACAGGTAGCCGGTCACGTACCAGGTCGGGATCGCCAGGACGATCCCGACGATCAACACCAAGCCGAGGTTGGCGCCGTACAGTTCGGTCGCGGCCACGGGTCCCGGGTGCGGAGGTACGAACACGTGCATGACCGAGAAGGCCGCGGCGGCTGGGATGCCGAAGAGCAGCACGTTGTCGCGGCCCATCCTCCGGGCGACGGCGAAGATCACCGGCAACATGACCATCAGACCGGCGTCGAAGAAGATCGGGAAACCCACGATCAGGCTGGCCAGGCCGAGCGCGAACACAGCATGCTTCTCGCCGAACAACCCGATCAGGGCATCGGCGAGGACCTTGGCACCGCCAGAATGCTCCACCAGCTTGCCGAGCATCGCGCCGAGGCCCACCAACAGCGCCACGCTGCCCAGCGTGGTGCCGAAACCATCGACCGAGGTCGAGACGATCTGATCGATCGGGATGCCCGTGACGAGCGCGGTGAGCAGTGAGACGATGATCAAGGTCAAGAAGGCGTGCACCTTGAACCTGATGACCAGCACCAGAATGACGGCAATCGCCCCCGCCGCGATGAGCAGCAGTGGTCCGGCGCCGAGGGTCTGAGTCCAGTCATCCATGGTGGCTCCCCGTGATCGCATCGCTACTGGGTCGGCTCACCGTAGCGTGACCGTGTCAGCCTCGTGCGTCGCCACGCTGCGGAGCCCGAGTCGTGCAGCGTGCGCGGTCGCTTTGGACGCACCGATGTCGGTAATGCTCGCTAGGCTTGCGTCGCTACCGCTGGGGGTAGCCGGTTGGTGAGCGCGGGCAAGGCCCGCACGGGAGGGGCGCAATGCCGCAGCGACTGACCCCGCTCGAGGTGTCCCTGCTGGTGCTGGACACCGCCCACGCACCGGCGCATGTCGCGACCGTCGATGTCTTCGACGCTCGGCCGGACGGTTTGGACTACGAGCGGCTCATTGCGCTGATCCGGGAGCGGATCGCCTATGTACCGCGCTATCGGCAGCGACTGCGCGACGTCCCAGCGCGGTTGGCGGCCCCGATCTGGGTGGATGACGAGAACTTCGATCTCACCTTCCACGTGCGGCGTTCAGCCCTACCCCGACCGGGGACGATCGACCAACTGCGGGAGTTCGTCGGTCGGGTTGTGGCCCGTCGGATGGATCGCAGTCGGCCGCTGTGGGAGATGTACGTGGTTGAGGGCCTGGAAGGAGATCGGTTCGCTCTCGTGGCCAAGACCCACTTGACGCTGGTTGACGGGGTGGACAACGTCGACATCGGTCAGGTGCTTCTCGACGTCGATCCCCAAGGGGATCTCACCACGGCTGAGTCCTGGCGTCCGCTGGCCGAGCCGGGTGCGGTGGAGCTGGTGGCTGGTGCGCTGTGGGAAAGTGCTCAGGACCCTGCCTTAGCCTGGCAAAACCTGCAGGGCGCGGCAACCGGCGCGCTCGGGGTGGCGATGGCCGTAGCCGAGGCGGTCGGCGGAGTCGGTGGCGCCGTGGTTGACCTCATTGAGGACGCTTTGCTGGGCGGTCGCCCCCGCTCGAAGTCTCCGCTGTCGGGAGTGATCTCCGAGCAGCGCAGGGTAGCGCTGGTCGCGCTGTCGCTGGTCGACTTGAAGGCCATCCGAGACGAGCACGACCACACCGTCAACGACGTGATCCTGGCGGTGGTGGCCGGCGCCCTGCGGTCCTGGCTGCTAACCCGTGGAGAGTCGCTGCCGAATGGCCGGGAGCTGACGGCGCTGGTGCCGATGAGCGTCACCGAGGACGACGGCGAGCCGACCTCGCTGGGCAGTCAAGTCGCCCCGCACCTGCAAGCGTTGCCCGTCGGCGAGCCCAACGCGTTGATGAGGCTGCACCAGGTGGCGTACGCGACCCAGGCCCACAAAGACACCGGCCGGGCGGTCGACGCCCGGACGCTGTCCGACATCGCGGGCTTCGCCCCGACCACGCTGCACTCCCTGGGGGTACGCGTGTCCACCGAGATGCTGCGGCGCCAGCACGACGTCCTGGTGACCAACGTGCCGGGTCCGCAGGTGGCGCTGTTCGCCGCTGGTGAGCGGCTGGTGGCCAGCTATCCCGTGCTGCCCCTGGGTGGGGGGCATCTGCTGGCCATCGGCGTGACCTCCTACGACGGACAGGTGTTCTTCGGCCTCACCGCTGACCGTGATGCGGTGAGTGATCTCGACGTGCTGGTCCAGTGCCTGCACGACGCTACGGAGGAACTGCTGGACACCACGGTGCGGGCACGCTCTCTGCGCCAGCCGACGCGCAAGGCCTCTGCGGCGGCCAAGAAGGCAGCGGCGTCCAAGTCGGCCGCGCGCCAGGAGGCTCGCCGGGCCACCAGCCAGCGTCGGGCTGCGATGCGGAACCTGGCCAGTCGTGCGGTCGAGATCGGGACTCAGGCGACCCGAGTGCCCGGGGGTGGCGGCCGACCGCCGACCCTGCGGAGCGCCCCGACCCCGCCGTCCACCATGCCCCGGACGACCACCGAGAAGTCGGCTGCGGCAAAGAAGTCGGCCCCGGTGAAGAAGTCGGCCTCGGCGAAGAAGTCGGCCCCGGCAAAGAAGTCGGCGAAGAGGACTGCGACCGTCAAGAAGACGCCGGCCAAAGAGCCGGCGCCGGCCAAGAGAACTCCGGCCAAGAGAACTCCGGTCAAGAAGGCCGCGCCGGTGAACAAGACCGCGACTCGGGACCAAGCATGATGCTCCTGGACACCGGGAGGCTGCACTCGTGACCGAGCTCGATGGTTGCGCTCCGCGCCCCGCGGTCCCGAGTTCCGCGAGTTGTCGATCGTGATCGTGTTCGTCCCCAGCACCCTGGCGGCCGCTGCGCACCTCCGATCGTCCGGCTCAGTCCGGGGAGTGGTCGGGTACGCGCCGAATCCGGAGTTGCGGCACCTGCTCGGCGATGAGCAGCTCGGCGCGGAGGAACTGGACTACGTCGCTCTCAACCATGCCGGCACGGCGGCCCTGGCCAGCGGCGAGGGCACGGCCGGTGAGAACGGGACGCGGGTAGTGCTGGCGGTCGACGTGTCGGCTGGGAGCGCTGACTCACTGGGTGCGGTGACGCTGAATGAGTTCAGTTGGACCCAAGTCCGTTCGCTGTTCGCCGACGAGTCCGCTGCCGCCTCGGCCGTCGATCGAGCCCGGACCGCTGTTCGTGGCCTCGATCTGGTCCAGGCCCTGCTGGCCCCGGAGGTGGCGGAACTCGACGACACCTACGACCTGCTGTGGTTCGCTCCGGACGAACTTGACGACCTGATCGCGGCGGCCCACGGCCGGCAGCGGAATCAGGCAGACTGAGCAGATGCCACGGTCTATCTGGAAAGGCGCGATCTCGTTCGGCCTGGTCACGATCCCGGTGAAGCTGTTCTCCGCCACCGAGGAGAAGGACATCAGCTTCCGCCAGGTGCACCCCGAGGACGGGGGCCGGATCAAGTACAAGCGGGTTTGCGAAAAGTGCGGGCAGGAGATCCCCTACGCGGAGATCGCCAAGGGCTACGAGCTCCCCGACGGCCGGATGGTGATCCTCACCTCCGATGATCTCAACGATTTGCCACTTGCGACGACAAAGGCGGTCGAGGTGGTGCAGTTCGTCGCCGAGGAAGAGGTCGATCCGACCTACTTCGCGAAAACCTATTTTTTGCAGGCCGACGGCCCCGGAATCAAGCCGTACGTGCTGCTGCGCGACGCCCTGATCAAGTCCGGCAAGTCGGCCCTGGTCAAAGTCGCCCTGCGTTCCCGGGAGGCCCTGGCGCTGGTCCGGCCGCGCGACGACGTGCTGCTGATGCACACCATGCTGTGGCCCGACGAATTGCGGGACGGCGGCTTCGCCGCGCCTCCGGCCGACGTGACCGTGTCCGACGCGGAGGTGACCATGGCGCAGTCGTTCATCGACGCGCTGTCCGCGGAGTTTCAACCGGAGCAGTACACCGACGCCTATCGTGAAGCGCTGGAAGCGCTGGTGCAGTCCAAGGCCGAGGGTGTTCCACTCGAGGTGGAGCCGGAGGCACCCGAACAAGCCGAGGTGGTCGACCTGGTGGCGGCTCTTCGCGCCTCTGTCGAAGCGGCCAAGAAGCGGCGTGAGGCAGCGGCGGAGTCTAAGGCCGTATAGCGAAGGCTGCCCGGCGGCGCGAACCCCGAAGTTGTCGATCCCACGATCTCGACCAACCCGGATCCGCGCGATCGGACCAGCCGAGTCTGGCGGCTCATCGCGCCACACCTCACCCATCACCCCGACCGGGACGGACATCGGTTAGCGACGCGCCCAGGCGTGAGCGACGAGAGCCACCGCGGGGGCTGCACGTCGAAGGCGATCAGGACACCGAAGGTTTGGCCATGCGGCGTAGATGGCTGTCGGACCCTGTCGAGTCTGAACATCGCTGTCAGACCCCTCCCCTAGAATCGCTTGTATGTTCGATCAGGGTCGGTTGGAGGGTTCGGGTTCGCAGGGTTCGGGGGCCGGCGGCGGCAAGACCCCGGGCCAACTGCTGGCCGACCGGATCGCCGAACGAGACGCCCGGATCCGC
>JAKDLH010000318.1 GCA_030452945.1 Microlunatus sp.
GCGGTTACCGTGGGTGCGCCTGCCGGCGCGGGCACAGTGGGTGCACCCGCCGGTACGGAGGCTGTCTCGTGAGTATGGTCCGCGCCTGTGCCGTCGCCGATGTGTCGGCCGAGACCGCCATCGCCGTGGAGGTCGACGGCACCGACCTGGCGATCGTCCAGAGCAACGGGTGCTTCTACGCCATCGCCGACGAGTGCTCCCACGGAGCCGTCCCACTGTCGGAAGGCGACGTGGGCGACGGAGAGCTTGAATGCTATCTGCACGGGTCACGCTTCGACCTCGCCACGGGCAAACCGCTCGGCCCTCCGGCCACCGAACCGGTAGCGGTCTACCGCTGCCGCCGGCTCGGCGACGACATCGTCGTCGACCTGACCGCCACCCCCGACGACATCACCGCATCACAGGAGTCCTGAAACCTCATGTCCACCTTGGAAATCCGCGACCTGCACGTCTGTGTCGACACCGAAGCCGGCGCGAAGGAGATCCTCTCCGGCGTCGACCTCACCATCCGCAGCGGCGAGACGCACGCGATCATGGGCCCGAACGGGTCGGGCAAGTCCACCCTGGCCTACTCCATCGCCGGGCACCCCAAGTACCGGATCACCTCCGGCACGGTCACCCTGGATGGCCGCGACCTGCTGGCGATGACGATCGATGAGCGGGCCCGGGCCGGGTTGTTCCTGGCCATGCAGTACCCGGTGGAGGTGCCGGGTGTCTCGGTGTCCAACTTCCTGCGTACCGCGAAGACGGCGATCGACGGGCAGGCTCCGAAGCTGCGAACCTGGGTCAAGGACGTCAACGCTGCTATGAAGCGCGTCAGCATGGACACAGATTTCGCCCAGCGCAGCGTCAACGAAGGCTTCTCGGGCGGTGAGAAGAAGCGCCACGAGATCGTCCAGCTCGAGCTGCTCAACCCGCGATTCGCGATTTTGGACGAGACGGACTCCGGGCTCGACATCGACGCCCTCCGCGTCGTCTCCGACGGTGTCAACCGCTTCAGTGGCCAAGGCGACCGAGGACTGTTGCTGATCACGCACTACACCCGCATCCTGCGCTACATCAAGCCTGACTACGTGCACGTGTTCGTTGCCGGCCGGATCGCCGAGCAGGGTGGCCCGGACCTGGCCGACCAACTCGAGGCCGAAGGTTACGACAAGTACTCCCGCCCTGCCGCCGGGCAGATCGTGGGCGTGGGGGCGGAGCCGGCCTGATGACCGTCGCGGCTTCACTCCCTCGATCGGGTACGGCTCCCACAGCGACGATGGGGGAGCAGATCCCCTTCGATGTCGACCACCTCCGAGCCGACTTCCCGATTCTGGGTCGGGAGGTGGAGGGACGTCCGCTGGTCTACCTGGACAGCGCGAACACCTCGCACAAGCCGCGGTGTGTCGTGGAGGCCATGGAAGATCACTACCTGCATCACAACGCCAACGTGGCGCGGGCGATGCACGCGCTCGGCGGGGAAGCGACTGCGGCGTTCGAGGGCGGCCGTCAACAGATCGCCGACTTCATCGGTGCCGAACGACCCGAAGAAGTGATCTTCACCAAGAACGCTTCCGAGGCGCTGAATTTGTGTGCCCACACCCTGGGTTCCCGGGTGGGCCCGGGCGACGAGATCGTAATTTCGGTGATGGAGCACCATTCCAACATCGTGCCGTGGCAGTTGCTGGCCGAGCGGACCGGTGCCACTCTGCGGTGGTTCGATGTGAACGAGGACGGCAGACTCGACCTGGTCGGGGCCGCGAGCGAAGGTCTGATCAACGAGCGGACCAAGATCGTCTCGATCACGTACGTGTCGAATGTGCTTGGCACCGTCAACCCGGTGAGCGAGATCGTGTCACTGGCGCACGCGGTGGGCGCGACGGTCGTGGTGGACGCCTCCCAAGCGGTCCCGCAGCTCCCGGTCGACGTCACCCTGCTTGGAGCGGATCTGGTCGCCTTCACCGGACACAAGATGGTCGGGCCCACCGGCATCGGGGTGCTCTGGGGTCGCTACGACCTGTTGGCCGAGCTGCCGCCGTTCCTGGGCGGTGGGGAGATGATCGAAGTGGTCACGATGGCCGGCTCGACCTTCGCTACCCCGCCGCACCGGTTCGAGGCCGGCACCCCGCCGATCGCCCAGGCGATCGGTCTCGGGACAGCGGCCGGATACCTGTCCGCGATCGGCATGGACGCCATCGCGGCGCACGAACAGGAGATCACCGCGTATGCGTTGGACGGTCTGAAGACCGTGCCGGGCTTGCGGATTCTCGGCCCTCGCGAACCGGTGGACCGTGGTGGTGCCGTGTCCTTCACCCTCCCTGACGTCCATCCGCACGACGTCAGTCAGCTGCTGGACAGCCGGGGGATCGCGGTGCGCGGCGGTCACCATTGCGCACGGCCCCTGCACCATCGTTTCGGGGTTCAATCCTCGACCCGCGCTTCGTTCTACCTGTACACCACCAAGGCCGAGATCGACGCCCTGGTGGACGGACTGGGCTACACCCAGCGATTCTTCGGTGGCGGCCGATGAAGGTCGAAGACCTCTATCAGGAGATCATCCTGGATCACTATCGGGCCAAGCACCACAGCGGTCTGCGGGATCCGTTCGACGCCGAGGTACACCACGTGAATCCCACCTGCGGTGACGAGCTCACGTTGCGGGTCCGACTCACCGACGGTGTGGTCGGCGACGTCTCCTACGAGGGGGTCGGTTGTTCGATCTCCCAGGCCTCGACGTCGGTGATGAGCGACCTGGTGATCGGCAAGCCGCCGGACGACGGGCTGGAGTTGCACGAGGAGTTCCTGTCCATGATGCAGAGCAAAGGTGTTGGGGAGCCGGATGAGGACCGCTTGGAGGACGCCATCGCGTTCGCCGGCGTGGCGCGGTTCCCGGCGCGGGTGAAGTGCGCGCTGCTCGGCTGGTCGGCGTTCAAGGACGCCGTCCTGCGGGCAGGTGTGGAGCAGACGACGAAGGGAACATCATGACCGAAACGACCAGAGTCTCGACCGGGGCGTCCGAGCGGCCGTCGGACCGGGTATCCGACGAGTTGCCTGAGGTCGACCTGGGCGAATGGAGCGGCGCCGGTTCGGAGGAGGACCTCTGGGAGGCCCTGAAGGATGTTGTCGACCCGGAGCTGGGGATCAACATCGTCGACCTGGGGCTAGTCTACGGATTGAATCTGGCCGACGACAACACGCTCACCATCGACATGACGCTGACCTCGGCGGCCTGCCCGCTGACCGACGTGATCGAAGATCAGGTGAACACCTCGCTGGAGGGTTTGGTCAACGGATTCGCCATCAACTGGGTTTGGATGCCGCCGTGGGGTCTGGAGAAGATCACCGACGACGGCCGCGAACAACTGCGGGCGCTTGGCTTCAACGTCTGAACTGGTGCTGCTCGCGAGGTTTCAGAGTCTCTCGAGGGTGGACGGATCCTGCTGGCCGCCGAAGAACGTGTCGAGCACGGCGCGGAACGCTGGCTGTTCGGGATCAGCCTGACTGAACAGCGTCATCGACGATCGGAGCTTGACGGCGTCGATGCCTCCGAAGATGCTCTCCACCGATCGGTCTGGGTGGGATGCGACAACCCGGCTGGACTCGATCAACCGTGGGCCGAGGATACGGTGGCTCAGGTAGGCGCGTGCCTCGTCGAGGTCAGCGATCGCGTATTCCTGCGCCATCGGACTGCGCCCGAGACCGGCGATCTGTGGGAACACGAACCACATCCAATGGCTGGTCTTCCGGCCGGCGCGGAGTTCGGCCAGCGCCTGCTGATAGGTTCCGCCGGAGTCCTGGGCGGCGACGAAGCGGTCGAGACTTGCCGACACGGTGTTTCCTTCCGAACGAACCAACGAGTCGTTCGGATCTTGTCACAACCTGCGGCAGCGCTCAGGCGCCGGGAGTAGACGTCGCGGACCACTGAGCACTGGTCTGCCAGAGTTGGTGGGTCCAGGGGGTGTGGCCGAGCAGGAGGGTGCCTTGGTTGGTGGTGATGGCGATCCAG
>JAKDLH010000319.1 GCA_030452945.1 Microlunatus sp.
GTCGAGGGAGGCCATCGGGTCCTGGAACACCACTTGCAGGGCGCGCCGCATCTCCTTGCGCTCCGCGCGTCGCAGTGACCCGACCTCGCGACCGAGGATGGCGATGCTTCCCTCGGTCGGTGGCTGCAATCCCAGGATCTCCAGCAGGGTGGTGCTCTTGCCGCAGCCGGACTCGCCGACCAATCCGAGGGTCTCGCCCTCCTTGATCTCCAGATCGATGCCGTCGACGGCGTAGACGGTGCCGATCCGGCGACGGATCACTGCCCCCTTCATCAGTGGGTAGTGCCGCTTCATGCCGGACAGCTCGAGGACGGTCTTACGCTGGTCGCGGGGAGTCTGGTCCAGCGGGGAGGTAGGAATCTTCGGCACCGGGAAGATGTCGGCGTAGTGGAGTTTCTCCTCCGCGATCCGGGAGGAGTAGATGCAGGCCGCTGTGTGGGCGGGCTGGTCGGTGGGGGCCAGCGGCGGCTCGTCGGCCCGGCAGAGATCGGTCGCCATCGGACAGCGCGGGGCGAACGGGCAGCCGCGCGGCAGATTAACCACCGAGGGGGGGTTGCCCTCCAGCGTGGCCAGTGCCTCCTTCTCCACCGCGTCCAGTCGGGGCACGGCGCCGAGCAGCCCGATCGTGTACGGCATCCGAGGTGAGTAGAAGATCTCATCGACCGTGCCCTGCTCGACCGGGCGACCGGCGTACATCACCGTCACCCGGTCGGCGGTGCCGGCGACCACGCCGAGGTCGTGGGTGATGATGACCACGGCCGCGCCCGTCTCCTGCTGGGCCTTTTTCAGCACCTCCAGCACCTGAGCTTGGATGGTCACGTCCAGGGCCGTCGTCGGTTCGTCGGCGATGATCACGTCCGGGTCGTTGGCGATGGCCATGGCGATCATGGCCCGCTGCCGCATGCCGCCGGAGAATTCGTGCGGGAAGGACTTGACCCGGATCTGTGGGTTCGGGATACCGACCAGATCCAGCAGCTCCACCGCCCGGGTCATCGCGGCGGCCTTGGAGATCGAGTGGTGGACCTGCATGGTCTCGGTGATCTGGTCGCCGATCGTGTAGACCGGGGTCAACGCCGAGAGCGGGTCCTGGAACACCATCGCGAGCTCTTCGCCGCGCAGCTTCGACATGTACTCGTCGCTGCGGCCCAGCAGCTCGTCACCGTGCAGCTTGATCGACCCGGTGATCTTGGCCGAGGCTGGGTGCAGGCCCATGATGGCCAGCGAGGTGACCGACTTGCCAGAGCCCGACTCCCCGACGATGGCCACGGTCTCCCCGGCCGCCACGGTGAAATCCAGACCGCGGACCGCCTTGACCAGACCAGCCTCGCTCGGGAAGGTGACGTGCAGATCGGTTACCTCCAGCACGGTGCCGGACGTGGTGCGTCGGACCTTGCCGGCCGGGGCGGTGACGCTCATCGATTGCTCCTCGACCCAGCAGGTGGACGTGGCTTGGGTGACTCGGTCATCCGGCCGATCCCCCCGAACCCGAGCTGGGATCGAGGGCGTCGCGCAGGCCATCGCCGACCGCGTTCACACTCAGTACGAGCACCACCACGACCACGGCGGGGCCGGTGAACAGCCAGGGGAAGCTGTTGACCTGGCGCGCGCCCTCGCCGAGCAGCGTGCCCAGGGACGTGTCCGGTGCCTGGACTCCGAAGCCGAAGAACGACAATCCGGTCTCAGCCAGGATCGCGGCGCCGACGTTGAGGGTGGCGTCGATGATCAGCAGGGAGGAGATGTTGGGCAGGATGTGACGCACGATGGTCTTGGGCGCCGACAGCCCCATGAAGCGAGCCGCGTGGACGTACTCGCGTTCCTTGATCGACATCGACAGGCTGCGAACGACCCGGGCTGACAGCACCCAGGAGAACGCGGCCAGCAGCACCACCAGCAGCAACCAGGAGTAGGGACCCTTGGGGCCACCGGTGACGAGCAGCGCGATCAGCAAGAAGGCGGGGATGACCAGCAGCAGGTCGATGATCCACAGGGCGAACCGCTCGAACCAGCCGCCGTAGTAGGCGGCGAACGATCCGACCAGCGCGGCCACCGAGGTGGAGATGATGGCCACCAGGAAGCCGATCAGCAGCGACTTGCGAAGCCCCCGCAAGGTCAGCGCCAACATGTCCCGGCCGCTCTGCGTGGTGCCTAACCAGTGCTTCTCACTGGGCGGCTTCAGGTAGGCGCGTCGGTCGATCTCGTCGTACGCGTACGGCGTGATGTAGGGACCGATCAGCGCGATCGCGATCAGCAGGATGATGATCACCCCGCCGACCACGGCGGTCTTGTTGCGCAGGAAACGCCGAGTAATCAGTTGGCGCCGGGTGATTCGCTTCTCGCCCGCTCCCGGCTCAGCCGACTCCAACTCGTCTTCGGCGCTGGCGTCGAAGGCCACCTCAGCCCGGTTGTCGGTCATCTGAGAACCTCCTAGCCCAGCCGTACGCGCGGATCGAGGATGGCCACCATGATGTCGGCCAGGACGGCACCGACCAGGACGCAGACGCCGCTGAACGCCGCCACCGCCACCGCACCGTTCACGTCCTGGCCGAGGATGGTGGTGACCCCGTACTCACCCATGCCGTGAAAGGAGAAGATGATCTCCATGAACGTGGCGCCGGTGAACAACGTGGCGACGCTGAACGCGAAGTAGGTCCCGGTCGGGATCAACGAGGTCCGAAGCGCGTGCTTCATCACGGCCTTGGCCCGGCGCAGGCCTTTGGCCCGGGCGGTTCGGACGTAGTCGGCGCCCAGGGAGTCCAGCATCAGGTTGCGCTGGATCCGAGAGAAGAACGCCGCGTTCAGCAGGATCAGCACGATGGTAGGCAGCAGCAGATGCTGCAGGCGGTCGACCAGCCAGGCCGCCGGATAGCTGCCCACCGCCCCGGTCTCCCCGACGAACTCGAAGAACCGGATGCCGGTGGCGTCGTTGAGGTCGGTGGCCCACACCTGCAGCACGCTGGCGATCACGAAGGAGGGGACCGAGAGCAAGAACAGCGAGGACGCAGTGAAGAACCGGTCGGATGGCTTGTACTGCCGAGTGGCGGTCCAGGCGCCGATCACCACACCGGTCACGATGCCCACCAGGGAGCCGATGGTGATCAGCCGCAGGCTGACCCAGATCCGCCGGCTCACCTCGGCGTTCACGTCACCGCCGCGGGGTCCCTGACCCCAATCCCAGTGCAGCACGATGTCGGTCAACCAGGTCCAGTACCGCTGCAGCAGCGGAACGTTGTCGCTGAGGTTCTTCTCCCGCAGACTGGCCTCGATCGCCACCGGATCCAGCGGGGGGTTCTGCACCTCGTAGAGGGCCCGGGGATTGAGCTGAGTGGCGGCGAGCAGATAGCTGAGGCTGATAGCCACGAACAGCAGGATGGCGTAGTTCAGCAGTCGTCGCGCCACGTACATGCCCACGGTCTGGTGAACCTCCTTCGCGCCCACGGTCGCCGGTGCCGGCCACCACGAGGTCGTTCGAGGACGAGAGGGTCGTGCTTGGGACGTGACTCTAGACCCGAAACGCGGCCCCGTCGGTACCGGCGGGGTCACGATTGCGCGTGTACTGCTTGTCCGGCTTACCCAAACAGGGGCAAGCTTCGGCCGATCGGTCAGGATTGGTGGTCGCCGAGGTCGTCCGCACCACGAATTCTGGCCAGTCGGTCGAAATTGCTGGTCCCCGAGGTCGTCCGCATCGCGAATTTCGACCGCTTGGTCAAAATTCGCGGTCCCTGAGGTCGTCCGTACCGCAAACTTCGGCCGGTTGGTCGAAATTGCTGGTCCCTGAGGTCGTCCGCATCGCGATTTTCGACCGCTTGGTCAAAATTCGCGGTCCCGTGCCCCGTCCGCACCGCGAGTTCTGGCCGGCTGGTCAAAATTCGCGAACCGGCGACCAGGACAGAACGCACCCGCGCGATCGTCCAGCCGGAGCCGGCGGACCGCTCGCTCGGGGTGTTCAGATCCAGGACCTGAACCACATCCGGGCGAGCCACTGGGCGT
>JAKDLH010000320.1 GCA_030452945.1 Microlunatus sp.
GGAACACTCGCAGCATTCCGCGCTCGCCGCGCAATACACCCATGTCACCGCGCCGTTGCGGCGATTGGTCGACCGCTACACCGGCGAAACCTGCGTGGCGTTGTGCGCCGGCAAGCCCGTGCCGCAATGGGTGCTGGACGCGCTGCCGGGACTGCCGGCGATCACCGCGGTGATCGCGGAGGGCATCAGTGTCAACGTCACGTTGCTTTTCTCGGTGGAGCGCTACGGAGCTGTGATCGAGGCCTACCTGAGCGGCTTGGAGCAGGCGGCGGCCAACGGTCACGATCTGAGTCAGATCCATTCCGTCGCCTCGTTCTTCGTGTCCCGAGTCGACAGCGAGGTCGACAAGCGTCTGGATGCGATCGGCACGGACGAAGCGAAGGCGCTGAAGGGCAAAGCGGGCATCGCGAACGCCCGACTGGCCTACCAGGTGTACGAGAAGGGGTTCGACACCGACCGCTGGGCGGCGCTTGCGGCCCAGGGCGCCAACAAGCAGCGGCCGCTGTGGGCCTCGACCGGGGTCAAGGATCCGGCCTACCCCGACACGCTCTACGTCACCGAACTGGTGGTGGCCAACACGGTCAACACCATGCCGGAGAAGACGATGCAGGCGTTCGCCGACCACGGCGAGATTCACGGCGACCGGGTCACCGGCCAGGCCGAGGCCGCTCAGGATGTGCTGGACCGGCTGGAACGGCTCGGGATCAGCTACGACGACGTCGTGGCGGTGCTCGAAGACGAGGGAGTCGACAAATTCGACAAGTCCTGGGACGAACTCGTCGAGACCGTCGAGGCTGCCCTGGACGAGGCCAAGGCGAAGGTCGCGAACGAGTGATCACGTCGACCGAGCGGGTCAACCCCTTGCGCGACCCGCTCGACCGTCGGCTGCCGCGGATCGCCGGACCCTGCGTCTTGGTGATCTTCGGCGTCACCGGCGACCTGTCGACTCGGAAGCTGATGCCGGCGGTCTACGACCTCGCCAACCGCGGCCTGCTGCCCCCCGGCTTCGCGCTGGTCGGCTTCGCCCGGCGTGACTGGGAGCACCAGGACTTCGCCAAGATAGTCCACGACGCGGTGCAGCAGCACGCCCGGACTCCGTTCCGGGAAGAGGTGTGGAAGCAGCTCAGCGAGGGCATCCGCTTCGTGTCCGGCGAGATCGGCAACGACGACTCCGTACGCCGGCTGCGCGATACTATCGCCGAACTCGACGAGGCCCGCGGTACTGGGGGTAACCACGCCTTTTATCTGTCCATCCCCCCGAGTTTGTTCCAAACCGTCGTCGACCAGCTTCGCGAGCACGGCTTGGCCGAGCAGCGCTACGGGCAATGGAGCCGGGTGGTCATCGAGAAGCCGTTCGGCCACAACCTGTCCAGTGCCCGGGAGCTGAACCGGGTCGTCTCCAGCGTTTTCCCGTCCTCCTCGGTGTTCCGGATCGACCACTACCTGGGCAAGGAAACCGTCCAGAACCTGCTGGCCCTGCGGTTCGCCAACCAGCTGTTCGAGCCGGTTTGGAACAACAACTACGTCGACCACGTCCAGATCACGATGGCCGAGGACATCGGCATCGGCGGCCGGGCCGGCTACTTCGACGGCATCGGCATCGCCCGCGACGTGATCCAGAACCACCTGCTCCAACTGCTCGCCCTGACCGCCATGGAGGAGCCCACCTCCTTCCAGGCCGACCAGTTGCGGGCTGAGAAACAGAAGGTACTCGCGGCGGCCAGACCGCCGAAGCGGATGGACCTGCACACGACCCGGGGACGCTACGTGGGCGGCTGGCAGGGCGGTAAGAAGGTGCTCGGCTACCTGGAGGAGAAGGGAATACCCCCCTCGACCACTACCGAGACGTACGCCGCGATCCGGGTCGACATCGACAACCGTCGCTGGGCCGGGGTGCCCTTCTATCTGCGGACCGGCAAACGACTAGCGCGTCGGGTCACCGAGATCGCGTTGGGCTTCAAACGAGCCCCACACCTGCCGTTCTCCTCCACCGACACCGAGGAACTGGGCTACAACGCGTTGGTGCTGCGGATCCAGCCCGACGAAGGCGTGACGCTCCGGTTCGGGGCGAAGGTTCCGGGAACTCAGATGGAGATCCGCGAGGTCAACATGGACTTCGCCTACGGCGGTTCCTTCACCGAGTCCTCGCCCGAGGCCTACGAGCGGTTGATCTTGGACGTCTTGTTGGGCGATCCGCCACTGTTCCCCCAACATGAGGAAGTCGAGTTGGCTTGGGAGATCCTCGACCCGATCCTGGACTTCTGGGCGAGCCTGGACACCCCACCGGACGGGTACGAGCCGGGCGGTTGGGGGCCGGCTTGCGCGGACGAGATGCTAGCCCGCGACGGTCACATCTGGAGACGCCCGTGATCATCTCGTTGACCGAGACCACGACCGCGCAGATCTCATCCGCGTTGCTCCAGGCCCGCCGCAGCGTCGGGAGTCCGACGATGGGCATGGTGCTGACCCTGCTGGTCGTCTGCGACGAGAAGGAGTACGAGCACGCGCTGCGGGCGGCGATGGAGGCTGGGAGAGAACACCCGGCCCGGATCCTGCTGGTGGTCACGGCCTCAGGCCGGTCCGCCAGACTCGATGCCGAGGTACGGATCGGAGAGGGCACCCCAGGTGAGGTCGTGGTGCTGCGGATGCGAGGACCGTTGTCCGCACACCCGGCCTCTGTAGTCCGCCCGCTGTTACTGCCGGACTCGCCGGTCGTGATCTGGTGGCCGGGACGCGCCCCGGCTCAGATCAGTGACGACGAGTTGGCCGTGCTCGCGCTGCGGCGGATCACCGACGCTGCTGCATCCCGACGACCGCTGGCCGAGCTGAAAGCTCGCGCCGCTGACTACCAGCCCGGTGACACGGATCTGTCCTGGACCAGGCTCACCCGATGGCGGGCGCTGCTCGCAGCCGCCCTGGACCAGTACCCGGCCCGGATCCGCGGCGCCGCCGTCGAAGCGGAGCGAGGCAGCCCGTCGGCCGACCTGCTATCGGCCTGGCTCCAGTCTCGCCTGAAGGTGAAGGTGTCGCGGAAGCACACCCCGGGACCGGGGCTGACCGCCGTCCGGATGACGACTGCTGCCGGGGACATCGCGATCACCAGGTCCGATGGCTTGTTGGCCTCCTACGCCGTGCCGGGCCAGCCAGAACGACTGGTTGCGCTGAAGCGCCGGGATACCACCGACCTGATCACCGAAGAACTACGTCGGATGGACGACGACGACGTTTATGCCTATGTGCTGCAGTCTCTACCGCGCTACAGCGCACCTCGGACCGCGAAGAGGAAGGTGGCCAAGAAGTCCGCCACCAGCAACAAAACCTCAGCCAAGAAGATTGCGAAAAACAAAAAAACCCCGGCTAAAAAGACCGCCAAAAGCACGGAAGCCGAGGCCAATGATTCCAGCCAGGAGGATTGAACCATGACTCAGGAGGACCTGGAGATCCTGGTCCACCCCACCGCGGACGAGGTCGCCGAAGCCGTGGCTGCCCGGCTGCTGGCGCGTCTGGTCGAGATCCAGCGCGAGGCTCGGTTGCCGCAAGTCGCCCTGACCGGCGGCCGGATCGCCACCGCCGCTTACGAACAACTCGGTGAGCTGGGCCGGAGCGCCGCGGTCGACTGGAGTCGGGTTTCGTTGTGGTGGGGCGACGAGAGGTTCGTGTCGGCCGATGACGGCGACCGAAACGCCCGGCAGGCGCTGACAGCCCTGTCCGCGCTGCCGCTCGATCTGGAGCGGGTGCATCCGATGCCCGCCGCAGGTGACGGACTCGACCTCGAGGCAGCGGCGGAAGCCTACGACAACGAACTCGGTGACACGGCGTTGGACATCTGCCTGCTCGGGCTCGGTCCGGATGGGCACGTCGCTTCGATCTTCCCGGAGCACCCGTCGTCCTACGCCGACGGCCGCGTGGTCGCGGTGCGGGCGTCACCGAAACCACCGCCGGAGCGGATCTCGCTGACCCTGGAGGTGATCAACACCGCCGCCGA
>JAKDLH010000321.1 GCA_030452945.1 Microlunatus sp.
AGTAGGGAACGACCTGCACAAACTCACGGACCGACACGACCACGACTCACACCCGCAGGCTGGGACAACATCGCCGAAGCTCTACGACACCACGCACGCGACCCCGAGCGAGCCCTCACATGCCTGCTGACCTGCTAAGACGTGATCTTTCCGAGGCCTTGGGTACGAGCCTGACCCTCCCCTTGCAAAGTGTCGGTGTGAGTTGCGGGAACCTCGTTTGTGCAGGCAGGATGCGGAGGCGGAGGGATGGCGAGACGCCGCCGTGGGCATGCTGAAGGTTGCTCGACAGCCCGTGTGTCGCTGTGCCGAGTTGTCCTTCAGTTCGATGGTGGCCAGTAGGCGGAAAGGGGATCTGGGTCGACAGTGCTCTCATGGCGCGACCGCTCGAACGGGATCACCAACGCCACCGACGCAGGACCGACCCTGCGCCTCGTACCGTAGGTTCGTGCCTGACGGCGCGGTATCGACCTCAGGGATCTCCACTTAACCGGAGCGCTGCCGGTCAAGCCGCTCAATCGGTCCCACCGCGCGGTGTCGCCGCATGTGCGTCTTGGCCGGCTCTGCATCGTGGCGTCAGCGAAGAGCATTGCAGGCGAGGGGATCTGGCGAGGTCGCGGAAGTGCGCGACGCGGCGGGTGGCGACCTGCCTCAGGGCGACTCCGGTTAAGTGGAGATCCCTGATCGACCTAACGTCGGACCCCCTGTCCGGCCGTCTGACGGAGGCCACTACTCCCGAGATGCTCCTGAACTCACCCAGACACACAGGGAGTCTCTGCAGCGGATCGCGGATCGGTTGGCGCACTCCACGCACTCATTCCTCGATGGGTTAAACCAACCGTCCTCGCGCGCACTCTGACGAGTCTCGTCGACCTCTTGACTTGTGCTTTGCTGCGGGTCCACTCTCGGTAGAACTGGTTGCATACGTCTTGTGGTTTCTGGAGTCGCTCGCTCGCCACAGGCTGACTGAGAAGCGGCGGCACGTTGGCCTCACGACACGGTTGTCGGCCGAAGGGAGGGTTGAAAGTGGCCCTGTTTGCCTTCCTCGTGCAGATAGCTGTCGGGGTCACCTTCGTCTACTCCGGTGCCGCCAAGCTGCGCGTCGGCAGGTTCGCCCTCGATTTGGCAGACTACGAGTTGCTGCCGGTTCGGTTGGTACAGCCCCTCGCTGCCGGGCTTCCATGGGTTGAGATCCTCCTTGGAGCCTTGATGCTGGTCGGCGTCGGCGGCGTCCTGCCGCTCTGGTGCGCCCTGATATTGCTCGCGGCCTTTGCACTTGCCATTTCCATCAACCTCCGCCGGGGGTACCGGAACGCGTGTGGCTGCCAGGGATCCACGAAGCCGATCGATTGGAGCCTCGCCTCCCGCAACGTCGTGCTCGCTACGTCGCTTGCGGTGGCCGCCCTGAGCGGTACGCCCCTGCCAGGCCTCCGCGCCCTTGCTGGTGCTCATCCTGAGTTGTCGGCCGGCGCGGCAGTGGCTGCGGTGACGGTGCTCTTGCTGACGTGGGTTGCAGGGCGTCTAGCGCAGAGTGTGCACGAGTTCTCGCGACAACTCAGGCGTTCTCGTATTCCGACATTCGTAGGAGGAGACAGATGAGTGCGCCATGGATAGCCGTGGTCCTCGCTATGGTGATCGTGGTCATTGTGATGGCAGTGGCGCTGATCGGCATCTACACGCAGGTCTCGGCGGCGATGACCCGAGTGGAGGCCTTGCTCGGCCGCATGACGCTGGACGAGACATTCCGCGGCTTGAGCGTGGCCACCGTCGCGCCGCCGCTGCGCCGTTCCCTCGACAGCCCTGGCGCCCGGGAGGACGCCTTGATGCCCGACACCGCCCGACCCCAGCTGGTCGTCTTCGCTGACGCGGGCTGCGACCCCTGCGCCAACCTGATCGAAGAAATCCGTATGAGCTCCGCCGACTTTTCCGGTGTCGAAGCGGTTGTTGTCACCAAGCGACGCGCTGATGATCCTTTGCCGCCGTTGCCCACTCCGTGGGAGGTTATCCGTCAAGACGGCAGCGTCTCGCGTGACTTCAATATCTCCGCGGTCCCATACGCCTACGCCATCGCCGCGGACCGCATGATCGTGGCATCGGGCATCCCGAACACCGTAGCCGACCTACAGATGATGATGCTTCGGCTGGCGCCAGCAGCACGTTCAGATCTTCAAGCCATAGGTCTCGTCGGCGTCTCGGATGACGCACACACTGCCCACATCGATTCAGGAGGAGGAGCGACACGATGAGCGATCACGAAGTTGACCAACGCGCCCAGAAACAGCGGCCCGCGCAGGAGAGCCGTAGGTCGTTTCTGCGTAAGGCAGGGATGACACTAGGCGCCGGAGTGGGCATTGCGCTGATCCCAGCAGGCACCGCAATCGCGAGCAGCCACTCCCGCGTGATCCGCGGCGATGGCAAGTCGATCATGGTGCCGGACGCGTGCGGGCAGTGCTGCAAGAGCACCTGCAGGTCATGCCCCGCCGGACAGCATGCCTACAAGTGTTACGACAACTGTTGCCACACCAGCTGTTGCCAGTGCTTCTACACGACATCGAGCAATTGCTTCCTGCCCGCGGGGCCCGTCTGCTGTTGACGTCCGCCGATCACGTGACCGCACGGCCCGCACAGTTGCGTGATCGCCCCTGTCCTCGCCTTGCTTCACTCAGGAGGTGGCGTGCTGGAGTTCGTGTGGAGCCAACTGCGCCGGCGCGCCGGGCGGTCAGTGACCCTCCTGCTGGGGATCTTCGTGGTCGCCGCAAGTTTCACGGTGCTCACCGGAGCGGTGGACACCGCACAGGTCCGCACCATCGGCACAGTGGGGCACAATTACCGGTCTGTCTACGACATCCTGGTGCGACCGCACGGTTCGACCACCGCCTTGGAGCGCAGCCAAGGGTTGGTGCGCGCCAACTATCTGTCCGGCATCTTCGGCGGGATCACGGTGGACCAGTACCACGCCATCGCACGGATTCCGGGTGTTGACGTCGCGGCGCCGATCGCCATGATCGGCTACGTGCTGCCGTTCTGGGGCATCCCGATCGATGTCACCGATCTGCTCGGCCCGGCCACCCGCCAAGTGCTCCGGATCGAGCAGACCTGGACGGCGCAGAACGGGTTGTCGATCTTGCATGACTTTCCCAACTTCGTATACGTCACGCGTCATCCGTTCTCGAAGAACACCGGCGAGGGATGGGTCGAACAGGCACCTGACGTGCCGCCAGACACTGACGTGTGCAGCCACTTCCAGGCTGCCCTACCACCACGCAGCGGCCCGTTCGATCCGTACGGCCGAACCTTCCTCACCTGCTGGTCGCTGGCCGGCCAGAACTCTTTGACCGAGGACGTGAGCCAAGGTCTCGGGCTGCCGCCCGGCCATGTCGGATCGGGGGTGAACTCGTTGTTCCCGTTCCTGCTCGCCGCGGTCGACCCAGTCCAGGAGGCGAGGCTCGTCCATCTGGACGACGCCGTGGTGAGCGGGCGGTATCTCCGTCTCACCGACCATGTACAGGTCCGCCAGGTCACCGGCTTCGGCCACCCCATGGTGCCGGTCATCGCGGCCACCCGCCCTTTGGTCGATGACCGCTTGACCGTCACGATTCGCCGGGTGGTCGACACCTCCCCGCGCACGTTGTTCCAGGACGTGACAACGGGCGATCCGTTCCACACCCTCTCGACGCTGCCGGGAGTGGTGCTCGGGCAGCGGCAGTTCGAGCCCGACGCAGCCTACGAAGGACTGTTGCAGGCGCCCCTACAGCTGAACAACTTCTGGACGAGCTCCCCGACCAGCTACGAGCAACTCGGCCCTCGACGGCTCACTCCGCGCGAGGTCCAGAATGACCCGGCCCATGTCTGGCAGGACGCCTTCTCCGGCTACTACCCAGCTCCGCTCGACAATGCCGACACGGCGTTCCGCATGCTGAAGGAGCACGTCGGCTCCAGTCGGATCGAGAACAACACCGTCCTCGCG